>NZ_JBHWZJ010000422.1:0-5571 GCF_042728415.1 Streptomyces sp. NPDC060198
CCTTCCGTGTCCCGGCCCGCGGCCGTTCCGCTTCCCGGTCCCGGTCCCGGCGGTGACCGTCAGGGGCCGTCCCCGCAGAGCGGGTACGCCCGCGGGGCCGAGCAGGGCAGGTGGCCGTGGTTGCGCAGGGCCTGCTGGTCGTGGCTGTTCACGTAGTCGAGGAAGCGGGCAGCGAGCGAGTCGGCGGCCGGTTCCTGGTACGTGTACGCGTACTCGACCACCCAGTACGGGTAGCCGTTCGTCGTGATCTTCCCGGGGGACGGTTCCTTGCCGTCGATGGTGACGCGGTGCAGCCCCTTCGGCGCGGCCGCCCCGGTGCGCAGTTCGCTGTAGCCGATCGCCCCGTCGACGGACCCGACCGTGCGCAGCACCTCGTCGGTGCTGCCCAGTTCGCACCGGGTGACCAGCACCTTCGGGTCGTCGGAGGTTCGGCAGTCGCGGGAGGACGTGGGGATGGGCTCGTTGCCGTCCAGCACCCGGCGCTGGAGAGCCACCCGGGTGCCCGAGTTCGCGTCCCGGCTGACGAGCCGGATCTCCAGGTCGGGGTTGCCGGGGAAGTGGTTCCAGTTCCGGATCTCGCCCCGGTAGATCCGACGCACGTCGTCGAGCGACAGATCCTTCGTGCGCACCTTGTCGTTGACGACGAGGGAGAACAGCACCACGGCGACCCTGCTGTTCTCGCTCAGTCGCGGGTAGCCGCCGGGTTTCGGGTCGTCGGAGAAGACGACCGTGGCGGGGGAGGCGCCGCGTTCGGCGAGGAGCCGGACCCCGGCGTCGCTGCCGTGCATGTCCACGTCGATCGAGGATCCCTCGCACGCCTGCGTGTACAGCCGCGCCAGTTCGGTCACGGCCGGCTGGAAGGCGGTGGATCCCGCCACCCGCAGGGAGCCCTTGGCGCATTCGACCGGCGGCGGGGTGCGGTCGAGCGCCAGGATGATCGAGGAGAGCGTGACGACCCCGATGGTCAGAGCCACGGTGATGAACCGTGCCGCCCGGCTGAAAACCGGCGGCTTCTCGTCGGGGCGGGCCGCGCTGTTGACCCGTACGTCCCCGTCCCGGATGCCGCCCACGATCCGGATCGGGCTGCCCACTTCGCCGCCGGTGAGCAGCACGAGGAGCTTGAAGTGCTGGTGGCGGTTGAGGGGCACGCGCGGCAGCCGGATGAGACCGCCCTCCTGACGCATCCCGGCGGCCGGGGTGAAGTGCTCCATCAGATGGCCGGACTCGACGGGCTGGGTGACGGCTATTCCGCGCACCGTCCGGTCGCCGAACTCCACGGTCAGACCGTGCCGGTCGATGCCGGTGTAGTCGTCGCGGGAGATGGACTGTGAGCCGTCGTTCTCGATGCGCAGCAGGACGAGGGTGGCGTCCGACATGTCGGGGGTCTCGTCGAAGAGCCCCAGCCGGACGTTGACGCCGCTGCCGATCGGGGTGTCCATCTGGACCCGGTACCCGATGCGGCGCTGGGCCGGGACGCGTCGCTCGTACCAGATCACCCCCACGGAGACCAGCACGCCGACCGCGGCGGTCGCGACGGCCACGATGTTCTCGGCGCTGAACCAACTCACGGCTGCCTCGCACTCCCTCGTGCGTACCGGACGGGGCGCGCACCGGCGCGCCCTTGGGCGGCCCACCGTACGAGCGGGAGAGCGGGGACGGTGGTGCGGAGGGAGTGTTGTCGGCCGGTGTTCGCCTCTTGTTCAACTGGTCCCCGAGGGAGGTCCGTTCAGTCCGCTCCGGCTCCACGTGCGGTCGCCTGGGGGGCGGATCGGCGGAGCTCGCGGGAGGTCAGAAGGCTCTGTAGTACTCGCCGGGTTCGTCGTCCTCGCCGACCGCGCTCATGCCGTGCACCAGCAGGCGTTCGCGACCCTGGTAGGTGTCGACCCGCAGGTACCGCGAGCCGTCGGAGAAGCAGTCGGGGTCGGAGCGGTCCACCGGCGCGAGCGTGTCCGGCCCGGCGATCAGCAGGCCGCCCACGCCACCGACGACGGCGGTGCTCGCGCAGTCGACGGGGTCGGGGGCCGGCAGCCCGGTGTCGAAGTCCAGCTTGGGAGTTCTTGACACGTACCGGACGAGCGATGCGCCCACCGGCCCCTGTGTGACGGTCAGGTCGTACTGGTACGGACGCCTGGGCCGGGGGCCCTGTTCGGGGGCGCGCTTCCAGTGCCCGAGGAAGGTGGCCGGGACGGCGCGGGGGCCGCTCGCGGCGCGACGGAAGGTCGCGTGGACCGCCCCGGACGCCCACTCCATGACGTCGGGCGAGCGCACGGTCAGCGTCTGACGGCCGACCGGGGTGCACCGGCCCGCGGGGATGCCGGTGGTCACGTCGCTCTCGTCGAAGACGATGCGTTCCTCGTCGGCACCGACGAGGACGGACCGGCCCGTGCAGAGGCGTTCGCCGAAGACCTGGACGTAGGCGGCGGTCCGGTGGCCTCTGGTGCCCTGCTCGATCTCGATCCGGCCGGTCTCGTACGGGGTGTTCCCGGCGCCCCTGAGCACGCCCTCCCAGGCTCCGAGGTAGACCTCGGGGATGTCTCCGGGGCCGGAGTTTCCACGGGGGCGGGGGCCGTTGCCGCCGTAGTTGTCGCGGGTGTCGCCGCTGTCGGGGTCGCTGTTGTCGGGGTCGCTGTTGTCGGTGTCCTTCGCGAGGTCGGCGGATTCGCCGGGTCCGACGAGTCCGCCCAAGCTGCCGAACCCGCCCGCGGACTGGTGCTGGAGGGCCAGGCCCGCGCCGAGGAGTCCGGTGACCGCGCAGGCGGCGACCAGCGCGGAACGCCTTCGGGGACGGCCGTTCCCGGGGGCGTGGGTGGCGGACACGGGGTGCGCTTCCGGGCCTGGTGCCGAGGGAGACGGCCGGGGCGTTGCCCGGGGAGTCGCCGGGTCGTCGGGTGGGGTGGGCGTCGGGTCGACGCTCTCGGGGGTGGGCGTGTCCGCGTCCAGCAGTCGGGCCGCCTGGGAACCGAGTACGGCCAGGAGTTCGGGTGGCAGCCAGGCCTCGGGCTGTCCGTCCCGCCGGGGCGGAGCCGACCGGGCCAGAGCTTCGGCGGTGGGGCGGCGGTCCGGGTCCCGGTCCAGACAGGACCGCACCAGCGGGACGAGCTCGGCGGGCAGCGCGGTCAGGTCCGGCTCGTCGTTCGCGATCCGGAACATGATCGCGTGCACCCCGCTGTCGGATGCTCCGAAGGGCTGCACCCCGGTCGCCGCGTACGCGAGGACCGCACCGACGCAGAAGATGTCCGAGGCGGCGGTGACCTTCTCGCCCCGTACCTGTTCGGGCGACATGAAGCCCGGGGAGCCGATCACCGCGCCGGTGCTGGTCAGGCCGCCGTCCGTGACCGTCTCCACGGCACGGGCGACACCGAAGTCGATGATGCGGGGGCCGTCCACGGTGAGCAGGATGTTGGACGGCTTCAGATCGCGGTGGACGAGGCCCGCCGCGTGAATGTGGATCAGTGCCCGCCCGAGCCCGGCGGCCAGGAAGCGCACGGAGGCCACGGGCAACGGCCTTACGCCCGCCTTGCCTTCGCTGCTGCGCCCGGCGCCGTCCAGGAACTGCCCGCCGTCCTGTGCGTGCTCGTCCCGCGTGAGTCCGTCCTGGGTGAGTCGGTCCGGGGTGAGTCCGTCCGGGGCGAGTCCGTGCGGGGCGAGTCCGTGCGGTGCACGCTGGTCCCACACGTTCCGGTCCCGGACATGCTGATCCCGTGCGGGCTTGTCCCGTCGCGGACGCCGGTCGCCCACGACGGTACGGAGCGAGGGGCCTGGTACGTACGCGATGGCCACCCAGGGCAGGGCGGCTTCCGTGTCCGCCGCGATGACCGGAGCGGTGCCGGCGTCGCCGACGCGTTCCAGCGCGGCGACCTCCCGGGCGAACCGGATCCGGAACTCGTCCACCACCGCGAACTGGGCGTGCACGACCTTCACCGCCACGGTCCGCCCGCTCTCCGAGCGGGCGAGATAGACGCGCCCCATACCTCCCGTGCCGAGGCGCCCTAGCAGCCGGAACGGGCCCACACGAGGAGGATCTTGAGGAGTCAGCGGGTCCACGTCCGGGATACTCGCACACAGGTCGGCCGAGCAGCGCGGTCCCGCGCCCCGATGGCCGAAGCGGAATCTGCCGGGAATGCTCCGCGTCCACGGGAATCCGCTCGCGTGCTCGAGCTTCGGAGCCGATCGCTCCCTCGAACTGACTTGCGGCGAAGGGGGTCCGGCGGGGGTGGAGCAGTTCCGGATCCGTTGGTGGCATGGATCACTGCCCAATGGGGCGTCGCGTTCAACGCCTGCGCGTCTAGGGCCTGTTGGGAAAGGGTGCGGGGCGTTCGGCGGGTCGCTGATCCGGCCCGGGGAGTCCTGGTGAAGAAGGAATGAAGCTTGGTCCAGACCTTGACAGGTCCAGACCATTCTCGCTTGAGTGTCCGCACCCCCACAAGACGGCGCACCTCCGGAACGGTCAGAAGTCCGGACGCAGCGTCGCACCGAAGGAGTGATCACGTGTTCCGACGCGTCATGGGACTTCTCGCCGCAGCGGCGGCCGTAGCGGCAACAGTCGTCGTCCTTCCCGCAGGTACGGCCTCCGCGGCGACCTGTGCCCCCGCCTGGAACTCCTCGTCCGTCTACTGGGGTGGCGACTCGGCCTCCCGAGGCGGGCACAACTGGACCGCCAAGTGGTGGACGCAGAACGAGATTCCCGGCACCACCGATGTCTGGTCCGACGCCGGCACCTGTGGCACGGGCGGCACCACCGACCCCGGCACGCCGGGCACCTCCGGCTTCGTCGTCAGTGAGTCGCAGTTCAACCAGATGTTCCCGAGCCGGAACTCCTTCTACACGTACTCCGGGCTGACCGCCGCTCTGAGCGCCTACCCGGGCTTCGCCAACACGGGCAGTGACACGGTCAAGCGCCAGGAGGCGGCTGCCTTCCTCGCCAACGTCAACCACGAGACCGGCGGGCTGGTGTACGTGGTCGAGCAGAACACGGCCAACTACTCGCACTACTGCGACACCTCGCAGTCCTACGGATGCCCGGCGGGCCAGTCCGCGTACTACGGCCGCGGCCCGATCCAGCTGAGCTGGAACTTCAACTACAAGGCCGCCGGCGACGCCCTGGGCATCAACCTGCTGTCCAACCCCAACCTCGTCCAGACGGACGCGGCCGTCGCCTGGAAGACCGCCCTCTGGTACTGGAACACCCAGAGCGGCCCGGGCACGATGACCCCGCACAACGCCATGGTCAACGGCGCCGGGTTCGGCGAGACCATCCGCTCCATCAACGGCTCCATCGAGTGCAACGGCGGTAACCCCGCCCAGGTCCAGAGCCGCATCAACTCGTACCAGTCGTTCACCTCGATCCTGGGTGTCACCCCCGGCTCGAACCTGAGCTGCTGATCCCCTTCGCGCTCCGGGGCTGCTCCCCGAACCGCTTGCGCTCCACCGTCTCCACCTCCTCCTTCGCATGACCGGGCGGGGGGGGGGACCCGCCCCCCGCCGGGGCCCCCCCCCCCCGGCGGCGGGCCCGAGGCCAAGGTGGCCAGTACCGGGGGCGAGACACCCCAGACAACCCCCCACCGCAGCCAG
>NZ_JBHWZJ010000423.1:0-5561 GCF_042728415.1 Streptomyces sp. NPDC060198
CGTACGGACCGGGCGGGGCCCCGGCGGAAGAGCCCGAGGGCAGGCCCGCAGGTCAGCTCTTGATCTCGCAGATCGCGGCACCGGAGGACAGCGAGCTGCCGACCTCGGCGGTCAGGCCCTTGACCGTGCCGGAGCGGTGCGCGTTGAGGGGCTGCTCCATCTTCATGGCCTCCAGGACGACGATGAGGTCGCCCTCCTTGACCTCCTGGCCCTCCTCCACGGCCACCTTGACGATGGTGCCCTGCATGGGGGAGGCGAGGGTGTCGCCCGAGGCCGCGGAGCCGGCCTTCTTCGCCGCGCGGCGCTTCGGCTTCGCACCGGCCGCCAGGCCCGTACGGGCGAGGCTCATGCCGAGCGACGAGGGCAGCGAGACCTCCAGGCGCCGGCCGCCGACCTCGACGACGACGATCTCCCGGTTGCCCTCGTCCTCGTCCGCCTCGGCGGGCGTGGTGAAGGGCTTGATCTCGTTGACGAACTCGGTCTCGATCCAGCGGGTGTGGATGCTGAACGGGTCCGAGGTGAACGCCGGGTCCACCACCACCGCGCGGTGGAACGGGATGGCCGTGGCCATGCCCTCGACGGTGAACTCGCCGAGCGCGCGGGCGGCGCGTTGGAGCGCCTGCTCGCGGGTGGCGCCGGTGACGATCAGCTTGGCCAGGAGCGAGTCCCAGGCGGGGCCGATGACGCTGCCGGACTCGACACCGGCGTCGAGCCGGACGCCGGGGCCGGTCGGGGCGTCGAAGGTGGTGACGGTGCCCGGGGCGGGCAGGAAGCCCCGGCCCGGGTCCTCGCCGTTGATGCGGAACTCGAAGGAGTGACCGCGCACCGCCGGGTCGCCGTACCCCAGCTCCTCGCCGTCGGCGATCCGGAACATCTCGCGGACCAGGTCGAGGCCGGTGACCTCTTCGGTGACCGGGTGCTCCACCTGGAGACGGGTGTTGACCTCCAGGAAGGAGATCGTGCCGTCCGTGCCGACGAGGAACTCGACCGTGCCGGCGCCGACGTAGCCGGCCTCCTTCAGGATCGCCTTCGACGCGGCGTACAGCTGGGCGTTCTGCTCCTCGGAGAGGAAGGGGGCAGGGGCCTCCTCGACCAGCTTCTGGTGGCGGCGCTGGAGCGAGCAGTCGCGGGTGGAGACGACGACGACGTTGCCGTGCTGGTCCGCGAGGCACTGGGTCTCGACGTGGCGCGGCTTGTCGAGGTAACGCTCGACGAAGCACTCGCCCCGGCCGAACGCCGCGACTGCCTCGCGGACGGCCGAGTCGTACAGTTCCGGCACTTCTTCGAGGGTGCGGGCGACCTTCAGACCGCGTCCGCCACCGCCGAAGGCGGCCTTGATGGCGATGGGCAGACCGTGCTCCCGCGCGAACGCCACGACCTCGTCGGAACCGGAGACCGGGTCCGGGGTGCCGGCTACGAGCGGGGCACCGGCGCGCTGCGCGATGTGCCGGGCGGCGACCTTGTCACCGAGGTCGCGGATCGCCTGCGGCGGCGGGCCGATCCAGGTCAGCCCGGCGTCCAGCACCGCCTGCGCGAACTCCGCGTTCTCGGACAGGAATCCGTACCCCGGGTGGATCGCGTCGGCGCCCGAGTCGGCCGCGGCGCGCAGCACCTTGGCGATGTCCAGATAGCTGGTCGCCGGGGTGTCACCGCCCAGAGCGAACGCCTCGTCGGCCGCGCGGACGTGCAGAGCGTCCCGGTCCGGATCGGCGTAGACGGCGACGCTGGCGATCCCTGCGTCCCGGCAGGCCCGAGCGACGCGGACAGCGATTTCGCCACGGTTGGCGATGAGCACCTTGCGCACGATGACTCCCTCCTAGGAACAAGCTGAGTTTAGGGACTACCAACACGGCCGTACGACCCGTCCCCATGGGTGAGCTTGCCCACACGGAGCGTGATTCCGAGGCTTCCGGAGTCGCAAAATCCCTTGTCGGACCACGGTACGCCGCGATCCTCAACCGCACAGTAGCCACGAGGTGTGGTCCAGGTCTCTGTCCGTAGGCGCAACGACCGGTGGCTTTTCTTTGTCGGGTCCCCACGAACGGGTGATGATTTTCTTTGCCGCACGACCGAACACCGCCGGACGCGCGCGGCCCCTTGTCCAGATGATTACCGGTTAGTAGGGTCCGCGGTGTCGGTTGTAACTATGGGTAACAGGGGGTGGCGCCATGGTGCGCAGACCGGTGGCCGTCGTGACCGCGCTCGTTCTCCTCGCCGAGGCCGTGGGCGTGGCGATCGTGAACACGATCCTCGCCACGGTGGCGGACAGGCAGAACATGTCGCTGGCCGGCCTGGAACCCGGGGCCATGAGCACCGGCGCCTGGGTGATGGGCGGCGTCTCGGCCGCGCTGCTGGTGGCCGTCGCCGTTGTCGCGCTGATCGCCGCGGTGCGCGACCGCTCCCCGGGCCGGGCGGGCCGGTTCGCGCTGATCCTCACCGCCGTCGCGCACGGGGTGCTCGGCGCCCTCGCGGTCGGCCTGGTCGGCTGGTACGCCTTCGCCTGCCTGATGGTCGCGCTGGCCCTGCTCGTCGGCACCCTGATCGGGTACGCCCCCGGGCGCCGGGACCCCGCAGCCCGGGCGACCCCGGCGCCGCCGGTGGTCAGTCCCACAACTCCGTGACGGATACGCCCAGTTCGCCGAGGAGTCGGCGGAGCAGCGGCAAGGAGAGCCCGATCACGTTGGAGTGGTCGCCCTCGATGGAGTCGACGAACGGGCCCGAGAGGCCGTCCAGGGTGAACGCCCCCGCGACGTGGAGCGGTTCGCCCGTGGCGACGTAGGCGGCGATCTCGGCGTCGGTGGGCTCGCCGAAGCGGACGACCGTGGACGCGGTCGCGGACGCGGTGCGCCCGCTCGCGGTGTCGATCACGCTGTGGCCGGTACGCAGCACCCCGGCGCGGCCCCGCATCGCCTTCCAGCGGGCGGTGGCCTCCTCGGCGTCGGCGGGTTTGCCCAGCGCCTCCCCGTCCAGGTCGAGCACCGAATCGCACCCCACCACCAGGGCGTCGGCGGCCTGCGGGAGCGCCGCCACGGCGTCGGCCTTCGCCCGCGCCAGGACCAGCGCCAGCTCGCCCGGGGTCGGTGCCGAGAGCGCGTCCTCGTCCACCCCGCTGACGATCTTCTCGGGGGCGAAGCCCGCCTGCCGCAGCAGGCCGAGACGGGCGGGGGAGGCGGAGGCGAGCACGAGCCGGCGCTGAGCAGTCATGCGGGCCATCGTAGGTCGCCTCCCGGTCCGGGCCGCCCCGCTTCCCGGTGCCGACGACTCCGTACGGCGGGCGCGGGGTGCCGGGGCTCCTCGCGCTGCCCGCGACCGGGGCTCGCGGAGGCGGCGTGGCGGTGAGGGCGCGGGCGGGCGGCGGGGCGAGCCGGTCAGGGGTTCCGGTCGTCGAGGAGTCCGGTAGTCAGGGGTGCGAGCGGGTGGGGCGCGTGTCCTGATCGGCCAAGTGGCCGTCCATGGTGGTGTTCAGGTCCGCCATGAACGCTTCGACCTGTCCAAGGAACTGGGGCGGGTAATGCGACATCGTGGCGTCGAGGCGTTGGGCGAGCGGGCCGAAGAACTCGTCCGCCCTCTCCTGGATGTGTGCCCCGCTGCGCAGGGTGACGACGCGCCGGTCGGAGTGCTCGCGGGCACGGGTGATGTGCCCCGCCGATTCGAGGCGGTTCAGGAGTGCGGTGGTAGCGCCGGTGGAGAGGGGGATGCGCTCGCTCAGCCGCGCAGGTGACAGGGGAGTGCCGCGCTCCTCGGCGGCGGCGATCTCCAGGACCGCGGTGGCGTCGGTGGAGTGCAGGCCCAGCCAGGCGGCGAAGCGCCGGCTGAGCTCGGCGTAGTGACCGCCGTAGTTCCTCAGCGATTCCATCAGCCGCTCACGCTGCTCCGCGACGCCGTCGCCCACGGCTTCCTCCATGCCGGCCTCTCCGCCCTTCGCCCCTGTCGTGCGATCCGCACGACCGCTCCGCTTTGACAACCTACCGCCACCACTTTACCTTCATGATGGAATTACTTCACCATGGAGGTATCTTGTGCGCGAACCGTCCCCCGCCCCTGACAGGGCGGCCGAGCCCTGCCGATGGCTGATCCTGGCGGTGATGATCGTCGCGGAGATCATGGATCTTCTGGACGCCTCGATCGTCAACGTCGCCGGACCGGACCTGGAGAAGTCGCTCGGTGCCGGTTCCGTCGGACTCCAATGGGTGATCGGCGGCTACGCCCTCACCCTGGGTGCCGGGCTCGTGCTCGGTGGCCGGCTCGGCGACCGCTACGGCCGGCGCCGGATGTTCCTGATCGGACTCGCGGCCTTCACCGCGTGCTCCCTGCTGTGCGCGGTCGCGCCGGACATCGGGTCGCTGATCGCCTTCCGGCTGTTGCAGGGCGCCGCGGGAGCCGTACTGCTGCCCCAGGGCCTGGGCCTGCTGCGGGAGAACTTCTCCGGTCCCGAGCTCACCAAGGTCTTCGCGATCTTCGGACCCGTCCTCGGCCTGGGCGGCATCATCGGTCCCGTCCTGGGTGGCTTCCTCATCGAGGGCGACTTCTTCGGCCTCGGCTGGCGGTCGGTGTTCCTGGTCAACCTGCCCATCGGCATCGTGGCGCTGATCGTCGCCGCGAAGTCCGTGCCCAGGAAGGCGGGCGACCGCACGGTTCGGGTCGACACGGCCGGCGCCGCACTGGTCGTGATCGCCTGCGCCCTGCTGGTGCTGCCGCTCAACCAGGGGCAGGAGGAGGGCTGGCCGCTGTGGACGTGGGTGTCCATGGCCGCCTCGGTGGTCGGATTCGCCCTCTTCGCCCTTCAGCAGCGCCGTACCGCCGCCGCCGGCCGCGAGCCGCTGGTGACACCGAGCCTGCTGCGCAAGCCGGCCTTCACCGTGGGACTCGGCGGCATCGCCCTGTTCTTCGGCGGACTGGTCGGCACCCAGCTCGTACTGACCCTGTTCCTCCAGATCGGCCGGCATTTCACCGCAGGTGAGGCGGGACTGGGCAATCTGCCCCTCGCGGTGGGGACCGCGATCGGCGGCGCCGTCAGCGGCGCGTTCCTCGCCGACAGGATCGGCCGCAAGGTGCTGCAGATCGGACCGCTGGTCCAGTTGGCCGGCGCCGCCGTGCTCCGGTCCGAGCTCGACGGCCTGGACGCCGCCTCGTTCTCGATCTGGGAGATCGTTCCCGGCGTGGCGGTGGCCGGCGTCGGAGCCGGCATGGTGATCGCCGCCCTGTTCAGCTTCATCCTGGCCGCGGTCGACGACGACGAGATCGGATCCGCCTCCGGTGTCCTGTCGGCGGTCCAGGCGATCGGCGGATCCGTCGGTGTCGCGGTCTTCGGTTCGGTGTTCTTCGCCCGGGCCGAGGCCGGCGACTTCACCGGCGGCTTCCGCCGCGCGCTGATCGTCCAGGCGTGCCTGCTGGTGGTCTTCCTCGCGAGCACCTTCCTGCTGCCCAGGAAGGGCCGTCCCGAAGAGGAGCAGCACGGCGTCACCCCCGGGGCGACGGCCGAGGGTTCCGGTCCCGAGCGGCAGCTCGCCGGCTGAGGCCCGGCCGGGGGACATGTACGGCGGCCCCGGCCGGTCCGAACG
>NZ_JBHWZJ010000424.1:0-5534 GCF_042728415.1 Streptomyces sp. NPDC060198
CTCTCGCGAGAGTGCGGGGCCGGGCCCTTTTCGAGCGCTGTGACCGGTCGGACGCGGTCAGACGCCGGAGTGGGCCGCCTCGCGGGAGCCGTCCGTGCCGGAGTCGCCCTGTGCGGGGACCTGGCCCTTCGCCTCGCGCTTGGCCGCCCTCTTCTCGGCCCGGCGCTCCTTGCCCAGCTCCACCATGGCGTACAGCGTCGGCACCAGAAGGAGCGTCAGCAGGGTGGAGGTGATCAGACCGCCGATCACGACGACGGCCAGCGGCTGGGAGATGAGCCCGCCCTCGCCGGTGATGCCGAGCGCCATCGGCAGCAGCGCGAAGATCGTCGCCAGCGCGGTCATCAGGATCGGGCGGAGCCGGTGACGGCCCCCCTCGACGACCGCCTCGACGACACCCATGCCCTGGGACCGGTACTGGTTGATCAGGTCGATCAGCACGATCGCGTTCGTGACCACGATGCCGATGAGCATCAGCATGCCGATCATCGCCGGGACGCCCATCGGGGTGCCGGTGACGAGCAGCAGACCGATCGCGCCGGTGGCCGCGAACGGGATGGAAACCAGCAGGATCATCGGCTGGATCAGCGAACGGAAGGTCGCCACCAGCAGCATGAAGACGATCGCGACGGCCGCCAGCATGGCGAGGAAGAGCTTCGTGTACGCGTCGCTCTGGTCCGCGCTGACACCCCCGATGGTGGCGGTGGCGCCCTCGGGGAGGTCCAGCGCGTCGAGCTTCTTCGTGAGCTCCTGGCTCACCCCGCCGGTGTCCTCGTCGGTGGGCCGCGCCGTGATGGTGGCGGCGCGCTGTCCGTCGATACGGGTCATGGAGACCGGTCCGTCGACCACCTCGACGTCCGCGATCTGGCTGAGCCGGACCGCGCCCACCTTCAGGTCTTCGAGCTGGGCCATGGTGGTGGCCGGCGTCGCCGACTTCACGACGACGTCACGCTCGGTGTCGTCCAGCATGGCCTTGCCCGACTTCGTACCGCCGACCGCGCCGGTGACGAGCGCGCCCAGCGTGGTCTGGTCGAAGCCGGCCGCGGCGGCCTTGTCGTTGGCGCGGACCGAGATGCGCGGGACACTCTGCGAGAGGTCGCTCTGGACGTCGGTGACGCCGTCCAGCTTCTTCACCTCGGCGCGCACCTCCTCGGACGCCTTCCTCAGCACATCCGGGTCGGCCGCCTTGACCACGACGCTCAGATCCTGGCTGCCGAAGCCGCCGCCCGCCGCGATGCTGGTCTGGCCGATGCCGTCCAGCTTCGCGAGACCCTCCTCGATCCGCTTCTGGGCCGCGTCGTAGTCGCCGGCGTCCTTCAGCGTGATCTGGTACGAGGCCTGGTTGGCACCCGTGCTGCCGCCGAAGGCGGCCAGGAAGCCGGAGGAGCCGACGGTGACCTGGTAGTCCTTCACGCTCTTGTCGGCCGTGATGACCTTCTCGACCTTGCGGGCGGCCTCGTCGGCCGCGTCCAGGCTCGTGCCCGGAGCCAGCTCCTGGGTGAGCGAGATGACTTCCTGCTCGCCCTCGTCGAAGAGGGTGGTCTTCAGGAGCGGGGCCATGCCGAACGTGCCGAGCAGGATCACCAGCGCGATCACCACACTGGTGACCCGGCGCCGGGTGGCGAAGCCGAGGACGGGGACGTAGATCCGCTGGAGCCGGCTCGCCGCCTCCTTCTCCTCGGCCTTGCGGCGGGCCTCGTCCGGGTTCTCGTCGGTGCCCTTGGGCGCGCGCAGGAACCAGTAGGACAGGACCGGGACGACGGTCAGCGACACCAGCAAGGAAGCCAGCAGAGCCGCCGTGACGGTGAGCGAGAACGAGCCGAAGAGCTGGCCGACCATGCCGCCGACGAGACCGATCGGCAGGAAGACGGCGACGGTGGTGAGGGTGGAGGCGGTGACCGCTCCGGCCACCTCCTTCACCGCCGCGACGATCGCGGACTGCCGCTCCTCGCCGTAGCCGAGGTGCCGCTTGATGTTCTCCAGCACGACGATCGAGTCGTCCACCACCCGGCCGATCGCGATGGTCAGCGCGCCGAGGGTGAGCATGTTGAGCGAGAGGTCCCGGGTCCACAGCACGATGAGCGCGAGGACCACGGAGAGCGGGATGGAGACCGCGGTGACGAGCGTCGAGCGGATCGACGCCAGGAAGATCAGGATCACCACGACGGCGAAGAGCAGGCCGAGCGCGCCCTCGATGGTCAGACCGGAGATCGCCTTGGAGACGGCCGGGCCCTGGTCGGTGACGACCGTCAGCTCGGCGCCGGCACCCAGGTCCTTGCGCAGGTCGGGGAGGATCTTCTCGACTGCGTCGGAGATGGCGACGGCGCTGCCGTCCTTGTCCATCGTCGCCGCCACGGCGAGGCTCGGTTTGCCGTTGGTGCGGGTGATGGAGACCGGGGTGGCCTCCTCCTGCTTCACGGTGGCGACGTCACCGAGGCGGACCGGCTTGCCGGGCTTGCCGGTGGCAGCACCGGGAACGATCCGGACGTCCTCGATCTGCCGGAGCGAGGTGAACCCGCCGCCGACCTGGATGGTGCGGCTCTCGCCCGACTCGGCGAAGGAGCCGGCCGCCATGGTGCCGCCCGCCGCCTGGAGCGCCTGGGAGACGGAGGCCGGGGAAAGACCGGCCGCCGCGAGCTTCTGGTCGTCGGGGACGACGGACACCTGCATGTCCTGGACGCCGCTGATCGCGACCTGGCCCACGCCCTCGATGTCTTCCAGGGCGGGCACCACGGTGTGGTCCAGCTGGTCGGCGAGCGCCTGCTGGTCCTTGTCCGAGGTGACGGCGAGGACCACGGCCGGGATGTCGTCGGTGGAACCGGCGACGACCTGCGGGTCGACGCCCTCCGGGAGCTGGCTGCGTGCCCGGTTCACGGCCTGCTGGATGTCGGCGACGAGCTGCTTGGTGCCCTCGTCCCCGAAGTCGAAGCTGGCCATGACGATGGCGTTGCCCTCGCTGGCGGTCGAGGTGACGCCCTCGATGCCGTCGACGGCCTTGATGGCGTTTTCGAGCGGTTCGACGACCTGCTTCTCGACCACATCGGGGGAGGCCCCCTGATAGGGCGCCAGGACCGACACCATCGGCAGTTCGATGGTCGGCAGCAGCTGCTGTTTGAGCTGCGGGATCGCTATCGCGCCGAAGACCAGCGCGATGACGGAGATCAGCCCGATCAGGGCCCGTTGCGCGAGGCTGAACCTTGACAGCCAGGACATGGGTGGGGTCTCTCTTCTGTGGCGTACGCGGTGACGGGCGGATGCGTGAGTCGAAGGGGACACACCCGGCCCACCCATACGATCCCCGATGCCCGGGGGCGAGGCGTCGCTCCCCCGGGTGCTTTTACGACCGGCGTGTACCGCAGCTGGAGTACGCCCGGCTCCACCCGGTCCGCACCCCGGGCGGTACGCCGGGGGCGGCCGTTACGCGCCCCGGGGACGTACCAGGCCCGACTCGTAGGCGATGACGACCAGTTGGGCACGGTCGCGGGCGCCCAGCTTCGCCATGGCCCGGTTCACATGGGTCTTGACGGTGAGCGGGCTGACGGCGAGGCGTTCGGCGATCTCGTCGTTGGAGTGTCCGGCGGCGACCTGGACGAGCACCTCACGCTCGCGGACGGTGAGCGCGTCCAGCCGCTCGGCGTGGGCGGCGGCGTCGGGCAGTTCGTCCGAAGAGGCCGCCTGCGCGAGGAAAGTGGCGATCAGTCCCTTGGTGGCGGCCGGGGAGAGCAGCGCCTCGCCGGCCGCGGCGACGCGTATCGCCTGGAGGAGCTCCTCCGGTTCCGCGCCCTTGCCGAGGAATCCGGAGGCGCCGGCCCGCAGCGACTGGACGACGTACTCGTCCACCTCGAAGGTGGTCAGCATGACGACCCGTACGCCCACGAGCGCCGGGTCCGCACTGATCAGGCGGGTCGCGGCGAGGCCGTCGGTGCCGGGCATCCGGATGTCCATCAGGACGACGTCGGGGGCGGTCGCGTGGGCGAGTTCCACCGCTTGGGCGCCGTCGGCGGCCTCGCCGACGACCCGCATGTCGGGTTCCGAGTCGACCAGCACCCGGAACGCGCTGCGCAGCAGCGCCTGGTCGTCGGCGAGCAGCACCCTGATCGTGCTCACGCGAGTCCCCCCGTACGTCCCGGACCGCCCGGCCGGACGTCCACCGGGAGGATCGCATGCACCCGGAACCCGCCGCCGTAGCGGGGGCCCGCCGTGAGGGTGCCGCCGAGCGCGGTGACCCGCTCGCGCATGCCGAGGAGGCCGTGGCCGCCGCCGAGTCCGCCCTGGGCGGGGACGACGGGGGTGCCGCGGCCGTTGTCGAGGACGGTCACCTCGGCCGTCCCTCCGACCCGTACGACGCTGACCTCGGCCTTCGTACCGGATCCGGCGTGCTTGCGCACATTGGTCAGGGCTTCCTGGACGACCCGGTACGCGGCCAGGTCGACGGCCGCGGGCAGGGGGGCGGACTGCTCGGGGCAGGCGACCTCCACCGGGAGTCCGGCGTTGCGGAAGGTGTCGACGAGTTCACCGAGGACGGAGAGGCCGGGCGCGGGTTCCGTGGGCGCGGTGGGGTCGCCGGACTGGCGCAGCAGCCCCACGGTGGCGCGGAGTTCGTCGAGGGCGGAGCGGCTGGCGTCCCGTACGTGCGCGAGCGCCTCCTTGGCCTGGTCCGGGCGTCTGTCCATGACGTGGGCGGCGACCCCGGCCTGGACGTTGACCAGGGCGATGTGGTGCGCGACGACGTCGTGCAGGTCGCGGGCGATGCGCAGGCGCTCCTCGGCGACACGGCGGCGGGCCTCCTCGTCGCGGGTGCGCTCGGCGCGTTCGGCGCGTTCCTGGATCGCGTCGATGAAGGCCCGGCGGCTGCGTACGGCGTCCCCGGCCGCGCCGGCGAGGCCGGTCCAGGCGACGACGCCCAGGTTGACCTGGCTGTACCAGGGGGCCGCCCCGAAGATCATCGCGGCGGCGCTGAGCGCACCGCTGGTGACGAGTCCGACCCGCCAGGTGGTGGGCCGGTCGGTGCGGGAGGCGACGGTGTAGAGGGCCACGACCGCGCTCATCACCACCGGCCCCGGCGGGTCCACCACCACGAACTCCACGACCGACAGGCAGCAGGTGAAGCCGAGCACCTGGAGGGCCCGCTTCCTGCGCAGTACCAGTGCGGCGGCGCCCAGCAGCATCAGGACGACGCTGGAGGCGACGGGACTCCGGGAGCCGAAGATGGGCCCGTGGTGGCCCGGGCGGGAGCCGGCGAAGGACGCCGCGAGCATGGTCCCGAGGACGGCGAGGGCGAGCGCCGCGTCGAAGGCGAGCGGGTGGTCCCGCAGCCAGCGGCGGGCGCTCGCGAGTCCGGTTCCGAGGGTGGTCACGTCGGGCAACGGTACGGCGTGCGGGAGACGGGCCGGACGGGGTGGCCGGCATCGCGCTCCGGTACGCCCCCCGCGCACGCCCCGGGCCGCCGTACGCACCACGCGTACCCGCGGCCCGTACGCACCCGCCCGTACGCCCCGGCGCACCGCTGCGGAACGCGCCTCCGCCCGCCCGGTGGT
>NZ_JBHWZJ010000425.1:0-5513 GCF_042728415.1 Streptomyces sp. NPDC060198
TCCCGGGGGAGGTACCGGCCCGCTCGCGTACACGGCCGCGCGTCAGGCGGTGGCGAACAGCACCACCAGGGCGATCGCGCCCACGATGGCGGGAACGATGATCTCCCAGGCCCAGCGGACCGAGGAGGTCGCTTCCCGGGCACCGGGCACCGGCACGCCCTGCGCCTCGGCCGCCGCCCTCAGCTCGGCGTCGTCCTGGGCGAGCTGCCTCAGCTCCGAGACCGCCTGGTCGGCCGCCGCGGGGCGGACGTGGGCCTGGGCACCGGCGCCCTCCCGTTCGGCGGCCGCCGTCTGGCGCAGCGCCCGCTTCCGTTCGCGCAGCGAGACGGGCAGCGCCCACACCTGGTACTTCGCGCCGCCCGTGGTGGACAGCTCGGTCGAGTACGCGGCGCGGATGCCCTCCACCTCCGACCACGGCAGCAGGATCGTGCGGAACGGGTTACGGACCAGGAGGCGGCGCGCTCCGGCCATCACGGCGGGCCGCAGGGTGAGTGCGACGACCAGCGGGACCATGAACACCCCCGCGGCGAGCGCCTGCCACGGGGCGCGCCCCGCCCCGGTGAAGAGCGCGTCGATCACCAGCCAGGCGATCAGCAGGAGCAGGAGTACGCCGGCCACCATCGCGGCACCGGACCGGTAGGTCCGGTCGGCGTAGGCGGGTTCGTCGGAAGGCGTGGAGCTCGTCATGGCCCGATTGTGCCTGACGCCGGGGGCGGGGTGCGGAGCGGCCGGGTCCCGTCCCCGGCGTACGGGGCTTCCCGACGGAGCGTGTGACGGTCCGCACCCCCCTGTACAGGCTGCTACGCGCGTAGATATGCTCCTCTGGTGACCATGCCCACCACTGCACCCGCATTCTCCGGCGCGACCGCGTCCGACGGTGCGTTGCGCCGCTTCCTGCACGGGCTGCCCGGCGTCGACGCCGTCGGCCTGGAAGCGCGCGCCGCCTCGCTCGGCACCCGGTCGATCAAGACGACGGCCAAGGCGTACGCCATCGATCTCGCCATCTCGATGATCGACCTGACGACGCTGGAAGGCGCGGACACCCCGGGCAAGGTCCGGGCGCTGTGCGCCAAGGCCCTGCATCCCGACCCGACCGACCGGACGACCCCGCGCACCGCCGCGGTCTGCGTCTACCCCGACATGGCGGCGACCGCCGTCGCCGCGCTGACCGGCTCCGACGTGAAGGTGGCGTCCGTGGCGACGGCCTTCCCGGCCGGCCGGGCGGCACTCCCCGTCAAGCTCGCGGACGTCCGCGACGCGGTGGCGGCCGGGGCCGACGAGATCGACATGGTGATCGACCGGGGCGCGTTCCTGTCCGGCCACTACCTCAAGGTGTACGAGGAGATCACGGCCGTGAAGGCCGAGTGCGGCACCGCCCGCCTCAAGGTCATCTTCGAGACCGGCGAGCTCTCCACGTACGACAACATCCGCCGCGCCTCCTGGCTCGGGATGCTGGCCGGTGCCGACTTCATCAAGACGTCGACCGGCAAGGTCGCGACCAACGCCACCCCCGCGAACACCCTGCTGATGCTGGAGGCCGTCCGCGACTTCCGCCTTCAGACCGGTGTCCAGGTCGGGGTGAAGCCCGCGGGCGGCATCCGTACGACCAAGGACGCGGTCAAGTTCCTGGTCCTGGTCAACGAGACCGCGGGCGAGGACTGGCTGGACAACCACTGGTTCAGGTTCGGCGCCTCCGGCCTGCTGAACGACCTGCTGATGCAGCGCCAGAAGCTCAGCACCGGCCGTTACTCCGGCCCCGATTACGTGACGGTGGACTGATCCCCATGGCATCTGCATTCGAGTACGCGCCCGCCCCCGAGTCGCGTTCGGTCGTCGACATCGCGCCGTCCTACGGCCTCTTCATCGACGGCGAGTTCACCGAGGCCGCCGACGGCAAGGTCTTCAAGACCGTCTCGCCGAGCAGCGAAGAGGTCCTCTCCGAGGTCGCCCGCGCGGGCGAGGCGGACGTGGACCGCGCGGTCCGGGCGGCCAGGAAGGCGTTCGGCAAGTGGTCGGCGCTGCCGGGCGCCGAGCGCGCCAAGTACCTCTTCCGGATCGCCCGCATCGTCCAGGAGCGCAGCCGTGAGCTGGCCGTCCTGGAGACGCTGGACAACGGCAAGCCGATCCGGGAGACCCGCGACACGGACCTCCCCCTGGTCGCGGCGCACTTCTTCTACTACGCGGGCTGGGCAGACAAGCTCGGCCACGCCGGTTTCGGGGCGAACCCGCGCCCGCTGGGCGTGGCCGGCCAGGTCATCCCGTGGAACTTCCCGCTGCTGATGCTGGCGTGGAAGATCGCCCCGGCGCTCGCCGCGGGCAACACGGTGGTCCTCAAGCCCGCCGAGACGACCCCGCTCTCCGCCCTGTTCTTCGCGGACATCTGCCGCCAGGCGGGTCTGCCGAAGGGCGTCGTCAACATCCTCACGGGGTACGGCGACGCGGGCGCGGCCCTCGTCGCGCACGAGGACGTGAACAAGGTCGCCTTCACCGGATCGACCGCCGTGGGCAAGGCCATCGCCCGGCAGGTCGCGGGCACGGACAAGAAGGTCACCCTGGAGCTGGGCGGCAAGGGCGCCAACATCGTCTTCGACGACGCTCCCGTCGACCAGGCGGTCGAGGGGATCGTCACCGGCATCTTCTTCAACCAGGGCCAGGTCTGCTGCGCGGGATCCCGCCTCCTGGTGCAGGAGTCGGTGCACGACGAGGTACTGGACGCGCTGAAGCGGCGGCTGTCCACGCTGCGCCTCGGCGACCCGCTGGACAAGAACACCGACATCGGCGCGATCAACTCCGCCGAGCAGCTCTCCCGGATCACCGCGCTCGCGGACACGGGCGAGGCGGAGGGCGCCGAGCGCTGGACCGCGCCGTGCGAACTGCCCGGCTCCGGCTACTGGTTCGCCCCGACACTCTTCACCGGTGTCACCCAGGCCCACACGGTCGCCCGGGACGAGATCTTCGGCCCGGTGCTCTCGGTGCTGACCTTCCGCACCCCGGACGAGGCCGTCGCGAAGGCGAACAACACCCAGTACGGCCTCTCGGCGGGCATCTGGACGGAGAAGGGCTCCCGCATCCTCGCGGTGGCGAACAAGCTCCGGGCGGGCGTCGTCTGGGCCAACACGTTCAACAAGTTCGACCCCACCTCGCCGTTCGGCGGGTACAAGGAGTCGGGCTACGGCCGCGAGGGCGGCCGCCACGGCCTGGAGGCGTACCTCGATGTCTGAGCACGGATCGACCAACGGCTCCGCCGAGCGGCGCCTCGGCGTCTTCAAGACCTACAAGCTGTACGTCGGGGGCAAGTTCCCCCGTTCCGAGAGCGGCCGGGTGTACGAGGTGACCGACTCCAAGGGCACGTGGCTGGCGAACGCCCCGCAGTCCTCACGCAAGGACGCCCGGGACGCGGTCGTCGCCGCCCGCAAGGCCTTCGGCGGCTGGTCCGGCGCGACCGCGTACAACCGCGGCCAGGTCCTCTACCGCGTCGCCGAGATGCTGGAGGGCCGCCGGGAGCAGTTCGTCCGCGAAGTGGCCGACGCCGAGGGGCTGTCGAAGTCCAAGGCGGCGGCCGTGGTGGACGCGGCGGTGGACCGCTGGGTCTGGTACGCGGGCTGGACCGACAAGATCGGCCAGGTCGTGGGCGGGGCCAACCCGGTCGCCGGGCCGTACTTCAACCTGTCGACGCCGGAGCCGACCGGTGTGGTCGCGGTGCTGGCTCCGCAGCGCTCGTCGTTCCTCGGGCTGGTCTCGGTGATCGCCCCGGTGATCGCGACGGGCAACACGGCCGTGGTGGTCGCCTCCGCCGCCGCCCCGCTGCCCGCGCTCTCGCTGGGCGAGGTGCTGGCCACCTCGGACCTGCCGGGCGGGGTGGTGAACCTGCTCTCCGGTGCCACGGCCGAACTGGCGGCTCCGCTCGCGGCGCACCAGGACGTCAACGCCATCGACCTCACCGGCGCGGACGCCGCGCTGGCGAAGGAGCTGGAGATCGCGGCGGCGGACAACCTGAAGCGCGTCCTGCGTCCACAGGCTGTGGACGGCGGCGCGGAGCCGGACTGGACCGCCGATCCGGGTACGCACCGGCTGACGGCGTTCCTGGAGACCAAGACGGTCTGGCACCCCACGGGGGCGCTGGGCGTCTCCGGGTCGTCCTACTGACGGTCGCGCCGACGCCCCACGGCGTCGCGGGCGTACGCGTGCGGCGGGGCCGGATCTCCCGGAGTCGGGGGTCCGGCCCCACGGCGTGTCACGGGCCGCCGGGGCCGGGGTGGTTCAGTGCGCGCCGGTGATCAGCCCGGTGACCGGGCCCACCACGGGCAGGTCGCGGAGTGCGCCGCCGTCCGTGAGGTGATGGGTGACCAGGGCGGTGGAGACCGGCTTGAAGTCGGCCACCTGCGTGCCGACGGCGTTGTCCAGCGGGTCGGTCCCGGTCTTGGCGAGCGGGTCGAGCTGGAGCGCGGTGACGGGGGCGAGGCTGTTCGACAGCGCGCCGGTCAGCGCGGGCAGGGCCGCGTCGGTCACCGCCGACACGGCCGCTTCCGCGCTGTCGCCCGCCTCGGTCACGGCCGGGGGCGTGGCCGCCTGCGCGGACGCGGCGCCCGCGCCGAGGGCGGCGCCCATCGCGGTGACGGCCAGCCCGGCGCGCAGCAGGACGTGCCGCGAGGGCTTGGTTCGTGCATGACGTGCCATTTTTCCCACCTGATCGACTTCGTTTCGGTAGTCGTACGTGCGCGCAGAGTAGTGGAGATGTGATGCTCGATACCAACAGGACTTCCGAGGGGTCCCCTGCTCGGGTCATGCCTCACACTTTTGTTCTGTGAGTCCCCAACCGATCCCGACGCGCGTCGTCCTGCTGACAGGACCCTCCGGCTCCGGGAAGTCCTTCCTCGCCGCTCGTACCGGTCTCCCGGTGCTGCGGCTGGACGACTTCTACAAAGAGGCCAACGATCCGACCCTGCCCCTGGTCACCGGCAGCACGGACATCGACTGGGACTCCACCGCGTCCTGGGACGTGGAGGCCGCCGTCACCGCCGTCGCGGAACTCTGCCGCACCGGCCGCACCCGGGTACCGGTGTACGACATCTCGATCAGCGCGCGCACCGGCAGCGAGGTGCTGCACATCGACCGCTCGCCGCTCTTCGTGGCCGAGGGCATCTTCGCGGCGGACATCGTCGGACGCTGCCAGGAACTGGGACTGCTCGCCGACGCGATCTGCCTGCGCGGGCGCCCCGCGACCACGTTCCGCCGGCGGCTGCTGCGGGATCTGCGCGAGGGCCGCAAGTCGGTGCCGTTCCTGCTGCGGCGCGGCTGGCGGCTGATGCGCTCAGAGCGCCGGATCGTGGCCCGTCAGGCGGCGCTCGGCGCCCACCCGTGCGGCAAGGAGGAGGCGCTCGGCCGCCTGGCCGCCGCCGCCGCGGGCCGCTGCCGCCGCACCCCGGCGGGAAGCGGCGCGGCGTAGAGACGTACGTTCGGGACGGGTGCGGGGTCGGCGCACGGACGCCCGGAACGACGGACGGGGTCGTACC
>NZ_JBHWZJ010000426.1:0-5498 GCF_042728415.1 Streptomyces sp. NPDC060198
GCCTCGGCCCGAGGCCGCGCCGGTCACTCGCCGAGCTTGCGCACGGCTGCGGCGAGCATGGTGTCGAGCGCCTCCTGGGAGGCCCGGAGCCCGGCGATCGCCTCGGCGACCCGGGCGGTTTCGCGTTGCAGCGCGGAGACCATGCCCCGGCAGCCGGACGGGACGAGCCGGTCGTCCTCGGCGTGCACGCAGTGCATCAGCCCGGCGATCATCGAGGTGGGGAGTCCCCCCGCGAGGAGGTAGCGGATGCTGCGCACCGCCACCACGTCCCCGTCGTCGTAGTCGCGGTAGCCGTTCGCGAGGCGGCGTGGGCGGAGCAGTCCCTGCTCCTCGTAGTAGCGCAGCAGCCGCCTGTTCACCCCGGTCGCCTCGGCGAGGTCCCCGATCCGCATGCCCGTCCCCCTGCCGTCCGGTCGTGGGGCGCGCGCCGTCGACCGACTTGACCTTCACACCAGTGTGAGGTCCTACCGTCCTCATTGTCACCGAACGCAAGGCGAGTTGGGGAGATCGGCATGTCCGGAGCAGTCGTCGTCGGAGCGGGTACGGGAATCGGCGCGGCGGTCGCCCGCAGGTTCGCGCGGGAGGGTCTGCCGGTGGCGCTCCTCGCACGCGGTGAGGGAACCCTGAAGGCCGCCGCCCAGGCCATCGGGGCCGACTGCGGCCCGGTGCTCACGCTGACGGCCGATGCCACCGACGAGGACGCGCTGCGCGCCGCTCTGGACGCGGCGGCCGACGAATTCGGCCCGGCCGACGTGGTGGTCTACAACGCCGCGATCATCAGATCGGACGCGCCGGGCGAGCTCTCGGCCTCCGGCCAGCTCGACGCCTGGGCCGTCAACGTGGGCGGCGCGCTCACCACCGCCGCCCACATCGCGCCGGGCATGGCGGAGCGCGGGCGCGGCACCTTCCTCGTCACCGGCGGAATGCCCGAGCCGAAGCCCGGGTGGATCAGCCTCTCCCTCGGCAAGGCAGGGGTACGGACCCTGGTGCACCTGCTCGATCTGGAGTACGGATCCCGGGGCGTCCATGTCGCCTCCGTGACCGTGGACGGGCCCGTGGTGCCCGGCACCTCCTTCGACCCCGATCTGATCGCCGAGCACTACTGGCGGCTGCACACCCAGCCGGAGGGCCGGTGGGAGCAGGAGGTCGTGCACAGCCGGACGATCGCCGCGAACACCCCGTAGGAGCTGCCCGGGACGGTACGGCCCCTGCCGGTTCCGCAGGGGCCGTACCGCTCAGGCGGTGTCCCTCAGCTCAGGTGCCGGGTGAGGAAGCGGGCCGCGTCCTCACCCGCCGACTGTGGGACGCCGGTGTGGCCGCCCATGCTGGCGAGGAGCGTCTTCTCCTCGGAGCCGAAGGCGTCGAAGAGGTCCAGGGCCGCCTGCCGGTCGTTCCCCTCGTCGTCCCACTGCAACAGGACGTGCAGCGGAATGGTGACCCGGCGGGCCTCCTCGTGGATGACGCGCGGTACGAAACTCCCGGCGAACAGGACGGCGGCCGAGACGCGCGGCTCGACCAGCGCCAGCCGGATACCGATGGAGATCACTCCCCCCGAGTACCCGACCGGACCTTCGATGCCGGGCAGCGCGAGGAGGGCGTCGATGGCCGCCCGCAGTTCGGGGACCGCCTGCTCGACCAGCGGGAGGATGAGGGCGTCGACGGTCTCGTCACCGACAGGTTCACCGGCCTGGAAGGCCCGGCGCATGTCCGCACGAGCCTGGTCGACCGTGGCCAGACGGGGGCGGTCGCCGCTTCCCGGGAGTTCGATGGTGGCTGCGGCGAAGCCGTCGGCCACGGCCTGCCGGGCCCGCCCCACCAGCCGGGGATACATCTTGCCCAGTCCGAGCGGGGGGTGGCCGAGCAGGATCAGCGGTACCGGTGCCGAGGCGGATGCCGACGCGGGCGTCCACAGGAAGCCGGGGATGTCGCCGAGGGTGAACTCGCGCTCGAGAATGGTGTCGTCAAGGCGTTGTTCGGAAGTGAAACGCATGGTCGTGCCTTTCGGGAGAGCTCGTGACGGCGCTCCCGGACGACCTATCGCCCGACCGTGACCCCGGAGGAGAGCACCACAGTGAATGGGTTCACGGGTACCACCTCCTCGTTCTCTCGCACGGCCTCCGGAAGGCTAGCACCTTCGCCGCCCCGGGCGGCGGGGTTCTCCGGGGCACGGGGCAGCAGGGGAACGCGGGTCGGTCCGGTAAGCGCAGAGCCGCGTCAACGGCTCGCCAGCCAGCTGCCGTACCAGGCGCGAAAGCCGGGACTCACCGGTGTGAAGCCGCCCCAGTCCGGATCGATGCGCCAGACCTCCCCCGCGTACGGGCCGTTGAGAATCAGCCGGAGGAACATCGCGCAGCCCTCTTCGGCCAGCATGAGCGTGCCGGATGTCAGTTCTTCGAGCCCCGGTGCCCCGATCCGGCCGGGCAGCGGTCCGGTGAGCGGGAACGGCTCGGAGAGCCGGCCCTGCCGCCGGTCTTCCGCCCACTCGTCGTCCACGGCCCGCTCGTCGTCCACGGCCGCCTCCGCGCCGAGGGAGACCAATGGCATCAGCCCATGAGCCGGCCCGGCCGGGCCGTCGCCGACCTCCGCGACGAAGGAGCGGTACTCGGCCGGCAGGGCGATCCCGTGGAACTCCTCGAACGCCCGGATCTCCGTCTCCGTCAGCCGGGGCTCGATCGCGTACCGGTGCGTCCGTGCCCCGAAACGGGCGAGTCCGGGGTCCGCTGCGGCCATCGTCCGGATCCGCGCGCGGCAACCGTCCCCGTCCCAGTACGTCACCCGGCGACCGTAGCAGCGGGACCGACCGGATCCACTGGCTGTCCCGCTGCCACTGCACCGGGCGGGACGGCCTTCAGTCGAACGCGCCCGGTTTCCGCGCGCTGTCGATCGGCTTCTGCGCGGTGTGCACGACCTTGACCGGCAGTCCCTCCTCGCGGAAGGCGGCACGGGCCGCCTTGGCCACGTCCGGATCGGAGAAGTGCCATTCCACGGCGCGCCCTCCGGACGCCTCCACCTGGGCGCGCGCCTCCGCGAGGAACTTCTCCTTGCCGGAGGCGGTGAGGGCGGTCTTGCCCGGCTGGGCGAGGTAGCTGGTGTAGCCGTTCTTCGCCTCCAGGAACGTCTGCCTGCTGGAGTCCCAGCCGTCGTACTCGACCGCCGGCTTGCCCTCCTTGGGGCTGGGCACGACGTACTCCCGGCCCCGGACCGTGCCGGTGACCTGCTCCTGGTAGCGGAGCCAGGACTCGTTGGTCCAGTTGGGCTGGGGGTTGCGGTCGCGGCTCGCCCAGTAGCCGTCGCCGAGGTCGGCGGAGCCGAGCTCTGGGTCGTCCAAGTCCTTGGCCCACGGGGCCGGTTCGTAGTTGCGCGGGTCCGAGGTGTCTCCGTGGCGGGGCTCGGGGTACTGCTTCAGGTCCTCGGCCGCCTTGCGGGCCCGCTCGGGCTCCTCCAGCCGCTTCTTCTCCAGCGCGGCGGCGCGGGCGTCGGCACGGGCCTTCTCCGCGGCCTCCTTCGCGGCCGTGTCGCAGCCACCCTCCGCGAGGACGATCCGGCCCGTCGGACCCGAGGCGAGAACGCCCGTGCCCGACCCGGCTACCCCTCCTCCACCCGGGCGGGTGCGGACGAGCGGGCCCGAGGCGATGACGCAGCCGGTCTTGCGGGCCGCGTCCTCCGCCTTGTCGGCGGCCTCGTCGGCCTCCTTCGCCGCCTTGCTCAGCCCTTCGAGGTCACCCGCCTCGGCGGCCTTGGCCGCCCTGCGGGCCGCCGCCCCGGCGTCCCCGGCCGCCTCGGCCACCTCCTCGGCGGCCTTGCCGATCTTGCCGAGTTCGCCGACCTTTCCGGCGACCTTGCCGACGTCGTAGCCCGGGATGAAGAGCGAGCCGACGTTCCACAGCACGTCGGTGACGGCACGGGTCTTCTCACCGTTGTTCCACCGGTCGCGCACCTCGTCGCCGACGAACACGGTGTCGCCGACGCTGACGGCGGTGTTGACCGATGCCTTGCCCCAGTCGAAGACCGCGCCCAGGTAGTCGCCGTCGCTCCACTTGCCCGAAGCGTCCTTGGAGTCCTGCACCCAGTCGCTGCCGAGCTGCTTGCCGTAGTCGGCGATGCCGGACCAGGTCTCCGGCTTGACGAGGCTGACGATGCCGGTGAGGTCGCCCCAGACACCGTCGACCGCGACGCCCTTGACCACCTGGGTGGTCTGGTCCCAGGCGCAGCCGAAGAACCCCCAGCCGCCGCAGTCCTGCTTCTCTTCCTTCTTCTCGCCGTCCCCTGCGCCGTCCTTGTCGTCGGAGGAGTCGGTGGCGGACGCCGGTGTGTCGTAGGCGGCTTCCGGCTCCTCGCTCGTCTCGGGGTACGTGTCCGTACCGCCGGAAGTACCGCCGGAGACACCGCCGGAAGTACCGCCGGTGGAACCGGACGTGGTCCCGTCGGTGGACCCCGAAGCGGACCCGCCCGACGCCGAGCCCTCCGTGGAAGAGCCACCGGTCGAGGAGCCGCCGGTGGTCGTGCCACCGGTGGTCGTGGAGCCGCCGTCCGATCCGGTGCCGCCGGTGGTCGTCGAGGAGCCCCCGCCGGTGGAGCCCGTACCCGAACTGCCGCCGGTCGCACCCGCCGTACCCGAGTCTCCGCCCGTACTGCTTCCGGCTTCCACCGAACCGCTGTCGGAGACCGGGCAGGAGGAGCCGGTGAGCGAGCAGATCGCGGACTGGAGCCCCCCGGTGATCCGGCCGCCCAGGCCGGTGGCCGTCAGCGCCCCGACGAGCGCGACGACGATGAGGACCAGGCCCAGGTACTCCAGCGCTGTCTGCCCCCGGTCGCGGCGCCAGGTGATCATGTGCGGGAGCGGGAACTCCGGCTTCGCCGCCCGGCGTCCGGGTGGCAGCAGGAACCACTCCCTGCTCCGGCGCCGGAAGAGGAGGACGAGCACCGCGACGGGTACGGCGAGTTGGGTCAGGCCGTGCGCCGAACCGTCGGCGAGGTTGGAGACGCCCCCGGCCACCAGCCAGAGTTGGAGGGCGGTCAGCGCCCACCTGAGTCCGTTGCCGCCCTCGTGCAGTCGGCGCGAGAGCCACCAGGCGAGCGCTCCGGGCAGGGCCGCCCAGGCGGCGACGCCGAGGAGCCGCCCGCCCACCGCGTCCACCGCGAAGGCGGAGCCGAACAGGCCGATCGCGCCCACCGCGGTCGCGGCGGCCAGCACCATGAGGAGAATCTGCGCCAGGGCCAGCGCGCGCGGCATCGGCTGTCTGCCGCCGGGCGCCGGAGCTCCTGCGGCCCCGCCCACGGGTATCCCACCGACTGCCGACATGCTGACCCCAACCCCCGGTGCCCGTACGCGACACGACTGCCGCACACGCTAAGGGCGGACGGCCGTCCGAGTCGTGGGCCCCAGGGCCCAACTCCAGGCCCATACCGGACTATTCAGCCGGCCGGGCAGGGCGGGCGGGGCACTCCCGCAAGCGCTTCGGGGACAGCGGAACACCTGGGGCCCGTACGTCTTGCGA
>NZ_JBHWZJ010000427.1:0-5485 GCF_042728415.1 Streptomyces sp. NPDC060198
GGCCAGGCGGCCGAGGGCGTGCTGCGGCAGCGGCACGCGGCCGAGCGCGCGGAGGGCGGCCCGACGGCCGCCCATGTCGTCCGCGGCCTCACGGAGGCCGCCGAGTGCGGGCTCCCCGCCCTGGCCGACGAGCGGCTGACGGAACTGTCGGCCGTACTCCCCGCGAGCGGCACCCTCCCCGAACTCCTCGCGGGGCTCGACCTGCTGGACCGCATCGACGCCGGCCACCTGCCGGGCCCGGCGGAGTCCGACGTCCCCCGTGCCCCGGACGCCACCGCCCTGGCCCGGGCCAACCGCACCGCGCGCGCGGCCGAACTCCTGACCTCGGCCGCGGTCCGCCAGGTCGACGGCCTGACCGGCTCCGAAGAGCCCGGGGACGCCCGGGCGCTACTCGAACTGGCCCAGCGGGCAGACCGGTTGGGGGGTATCCGGCTCGCCGACGCCCTCGCCCGGCTGGCCGCCGACGGCACCCCGCTGATCGCTGCGGCCGCCGGAGCGGTCAGGACGCTCACAGGCCACGAAGAGGCCGCGGCCTTCGGCGGGCGCGTCGCCTCCTGGGTGGACGGAGCCGTGGACAGTACTCTCCGGGCCGCTCTCACCGCACGCCTCACCGGCGTCCTGACCGTGGCGGGTCCGCTCCTGACGGTCGCCGCCGACGCCCTGGACCCGTTGCTCCAGCGGGTCGTCGAGCTGGACGACACCGCTTTCTTGGCCAGGCTTCCGGCCTTGCGCGGCGGCTTCGACACCCTGAGCCCGGCGGCCCGGGACCGGCTGCTGGACACCGTCGAGGAGCGGCTGGGCGAACGCGTGGGCACCCTCGACGCGGACGATCCCGCCGAGACGGCCCGCCGAACCGCCGCCGACCTCGCGGCCCGCGAGCTCCTGACCAGCCTCGGCCTGCCTGTCCCGCCACCCGTGGCCGACGACCGGGTCCCGCCGCTGTCCGGCCGCCCCGCCGCGACGCGCCCCGTCATCGCACCCGCCACCGCATCCGCCAATGGGGCCATCCCCGCACGGATCCTCGCCCCCGCCGACCGGTGGCGGCTCGTGCTCGGCCGGCGTCCCGGCCAACTGCCTTCCGGCGCCGCTCGCCTGGCGACCGCTCTGGACGAGCTCTACGGTGCGGGGCACGGCGAGGGGTCCCGGGGCGGCCTGCCCGGCTCGCGCGGCGGCCGGGAGCCCTCGTTCCCCGGCGTCCGCGAGTGGTCCGACGAACTGGCCGCGCTGTTCGGCCCCGGCATCCGCGAGGAGGTCCTCGCCGCCGCAGCCGCGACGGGCCGCCAGGACGTCCTCGCGGAACTCGACCCGGCGGCCGTCACCCCCTCCGTGGAACTGCTGCGGACGATCCTGCGGTACGCCGGGGGCCTCCCCGAGGCCCGCCTCGCGGCGCTCCGGCCCCTGGTCCGGCACCTGGTCGGCGAACTGACCCGGCAACTCGCCACCCGGCTGCGGCCCGCCCTCACCGGCACGATGTCGGCCCGACCCACCCGCCGCCCCGGCGGCCGGCTCGACCTGCCGCGCACGCTGCGCGCCAACCTGGCCACCGCCCGCCGGACGGCCGACGGAACGGTCCAGGTGATCCCCGAGAAGCCGGTGTTCCGCAGTCGCGCCCGCCGGTCGGCCGACTGGCGCCTGATTCTGGTCACCGATGTCTCCGGATCCATGGAGGCGTCCACGATCTGGTCCGCGTTGACCGCCTCCGTACTCGCCGGGGTGCCGACCCTGAGCACCCACTTCCTGGCCTTCTCCACGGAGGTCGTCGACCTCACCGGCCATGTGCACGATCCCCTCTCCCTCCTGCTGGAGGTGAGCGTGGGGGGCGGCACCCACATCGCCGCCGGACTGCGGCACGCCCGCAGCCTGATCGCTGTGCCCAGCCGCACCCTCGTCGTCGTCATCAGCGACTTCGAAGAGGGCGCGCCCCTCGGCGGACTGCTGGCCGAGGTGCGGGCCCTGGTGTCCACCGGCTGCCACGTCCTCGGGTGCGCGAGCCTCGACGACGTCGGCAGGCCGCGCTACTCGACGGGTGTCGCCGGGCAGCTCGTGGCAGCCGGCATGCCGGTGGCGGCCCTCAGCCCACTCGAACTGGCCCGCTGGATAGGGGAGAAGACCGCATGACCGCCGCCCAGTTGCCGCCCGTCGCGCCGGAGGTCACGGCCACGCTGGTGGAGGACCTCTCGCCCCGGCTGCGCAAGCGGCTGGATGCGGCAGTCACCAAACTCGGCGCCCGCCCGACACACCGCGTCGGGGACACGGTGACGATCGCGGTCGACGACGAGAGCGAGTTGCGCCTGCACGCCCCGGGCGGCGTGGTGACGACGACTGATGCCATCACCTGCGGTTGCCTGCTCGCCCCGGCATGCGTCCACCGAGCTGCCGCCGCCTGCGCCGCCCCCGTGGCGGACCCGGCGCCGGAGCTCGCCGACCAGCCCACCCCCGAGGGCCCAGGACCCGCCTCCGCGGCGGACTCCGCCGTCACTCCCGACCCTGCCGCAACCACGGCCACCGTGCCGGTCGCACCCACCGCACCCGCTGAGCCCGCTGCCAGTCCTGCCGGCCCGCTCGAGGTGGCGAGCCCGGCCCAGCGTGCCGCGGCCGACGCCCTGTGGTCGGCGGGAGCCGCCGTGCTGGAGGCCGGCGTCGACGGGGCCGGTGCCGTCACCCAGTCGGCCCTCCTCCGTGCCGCGCACACCGCCCGGCTCCGGCACCTGCCCCGCGCCGCCGGCGCCGCGCTGTCCGTCGTCACACTGCTGCGCGCGGCCCGCGCCGGGGACCCGTCCTACCGCACCGCGGACCTCGTCACAGCCCTGGCCGAACTCCTCGGCACCGCACACCGGGTGGGGACGGCGTCCGGGGCGGAGCTGGCCGCCGTCAGAGGCCGCGCGCGCCGCCCGTACAGCCCGGACGGTTCGCTGCGCCTGTACGGCTTGTTCACCGAACCCGTGGTCACCGACTCGGGGCACGGAGGCGTACGTACCTGGGTCGCCGGACCCGACGGCCGTCTCTGCACAGTGGGCGACGTGGCACCCGGCGGCGTGGGACGGGCCCTGGGTGTGGCCGACCGGGCCGTGCGCCTGGGAGACAGCGCGCTCACCCATCGGGAGCTGGGCCGGGCCGGTCTGGCGGTCTCCGGAGCGACGGTCTCGCCGGACGGCAGACTGGGCGCCGGGAAGGGCGTCAAGGCTGTTACCGCCCGGGGCGTCGCGTGGACGAAGACGCCGCTCGCCGCCCTGTGGGAGACGCCCCCGGCCGAACAGGCGGCCCGCGCCCTGCGGTCCACCGCCCGCTACGAGGAGCAGCACGGCGGCGGCGATCTGCTCTTTCTGGACGTCGAACTCCTCGGCGCCGTGCGGGAGCCGGGCGGCATCTGTCTGCTCGCACAGTGCGAGGGAGGGATTCACGTCCGGCTCACCGTCGCCGACGACGACCCCGCGCTGGCCCATCGCGACAACCTGATGTTGCTGGCCACGGCGCCCGGGACCCGGCTGAGGATCATCGGCCGCCTCGTGCCCGCCCTTCACCCGCGGCTCACCCTTCTCGCCTGCTCGCACCCGACCGGCGAGGGCACGGTCGACCTCGGCTTCGACCGCCTGCGTCGCGCCGACCTCCCGGACCCGGCCGCCCCCGTGCACCCCGCCCCGCCGCAGCCCGAAGGGTCCGGCGCGCACTCTCCGCTGTACCTCCTGGAGCGCCGGGTGGAACAGGCGGTCCCCGCGGGCCGCGCCGCCCTCGGCATGCTCGGGGACGTCACCGCCCAGACCCGCCGCCTCAGCCGCGCGGGTCTCCCCACGGCCGCCGGACTCCTGACGGCGCTGTGCGCCTCGGCGACCCGACGCGACCGAGACCTCTTCGGCCGTCTCCTTCCCGCCGACAGCGACGCCTTCACCCTGCACTGGCTCAGCGCCGCCCGTTACACGGCCGCCGTGGCCGAGTCCTTGTGCGCGGCAGCCTGGGAACCGACCTGATCACCGCGGGAGGGGTGAGCCCGATCGATGCCGGCCCGCTCGATCGGTCCCGTGAGCGGGAGGCCATCGGTTCCCCGTAGGTCCCGTGGGCCGCCGCGCTCTCGACCTGTCTCTTTCGACCGGCCCCTCCCGACCGGACCGGCCCCTTCCGACCGGACCGGCCCCTCCCGACCGGACCGGCCCCTCCCGACCGGACCGGCCCGACCGGCCCCTCTCGACCGGCCTGGCCCGACCGGACCCCGGACCTGGTCGGTTCTCGGGTCAGACGGTGATCACCACCTTGCCCAGAAGCGCCCGGGACTCGATCGCCTCGTGCGCCGATGCCGCGTGTGCAAGGGGGAAGGTGGCGCCGACCACCGTTCTCAGGACTTCCTTCGCAGCCGCGTCGAGCGCGCGTGCGATGAGTTCGGCGTGTGCCGAGGCGGTCGGCCGAATGTCTCCGATACCGAGCAACCGGACACCGAGGCCCGTCGCCTCCGAGGGGCTCACCGGAGCGAAGCCCCCCGTGGGGGCGCCGTGGGCCGAGAATCGGCCGCCGTTCGCGACCAAGGAGAACGCGGCCAGTCCCACCTCGCCGCCCACCCCGTCCAGAACGACGTCCGCGCCCCTGCCGCCGAGGGCCTCCCGGGTCCGTTCCACCCAGTCCGGGCCGGTCGGGTCGACGACGGCATCCGCTCCCAACTCCGTTACCAGGTCCAATTTCCGCTGCCCGCGGGCCAGGCCGACGACCCGGGCGCCCGCGGCTTTCGCCAGCTGCACGAGGACCGTTCCCATGCCGCCCGACGCCCCCACGATCAGCACCTGCTCACCGGGCCGGACCGCCGTGACGTCCAGCAGCCTGGCTGCTGTCGCCCCGTCGTGGACCAAGGCCGCGGCGTCCACGAAAGAGACCTCGTCGGGTACGACAGCCAAGGCCTCCACCGGAGCCACGGCCAGTTCCGCGTAGGCTCCGGTGAATCCGATGGAGGCAGCGACACGGCGCCCGACCCATCCCGGCTCCACTTCCTCGCCGACCGCGCGCACCGTGCCGGCGATGCCGCCCCCCGGGACGTACGGCGGGGTGACGGGGAAGAATTCCTTGCCCCAGCCTGCCCGCACCTGAGTCTCCACGAAGATGGTGTCCACGGCGGCCACGGAAACCAGCACCTGCCCGGGGCCCGCCACCGGGTCGACGGCCTCGGCCGCGACCAGTACTTCCGGGCCGCCGAATGCGACCACCCGTGCCACATGCATCGCGTTCCCCATTCGCTCCACACCGCCAGGTTCCGGCGGTGTGCCCGAGTCTCGAACATCGAGTGCGCTTGAGGTCAAGGGAAGCACTGGCGCGACCCCCACGATGCGCGACCCCCACGATGCGCGACCCCCACGATGCGCAACCCCCACGATGCGCAACCCCCATGATGTGCACGCCACCTGACGCCCCGCCGGCGTCGTCCCGGCCGTCACCTCGGTGAACGAGCCGACCGGGTCGATGGCGTGGCACGGTGATGTGGCTGTGGGGCCGGTGCGCGCGTGCGCAC
>NZ_JBHWZJ010000428.1:0-5433 GCF_042728415.1 Streptomyces sp. NPDC060198
GTGTCCGTCAGGTACCCGATGTGCGTCTGGCAGGCCACGTTGTTGTTCGTCGCGCCGTCCAGCTTGGTGCTGGTGTACGGGAGGATGACGCCGTCGCACGCCGAGTACCAGGTGGCGTACTTGGTGGCCCCGGGGGTCTCGTCGCCCGAGCTGATCTGGGAGATGAACGAGGAGCCCGGGTACATCTGCTGGCACGTCGTGTAGATCAGGCAGGCGCCGGCGAAGGTCGTCCCGTGGTTCGCTCCGGCGATCGAGGCGAGGTGGCTGACGCTGGTGTTGCCGCCGAGCACCTTCAGGTAGTACTGGCTTACCAGGCCGCCCATCGAGTGGTTGACGATCGCGACCTGGCTCGCCCCGGTCTGCGCCTTCACGTTGTTGACGAAGGTGGCGAGGCCCTGGGCGTTGGTGATGTTGCTGCCGTACGAGTTGTACTCGTAGGCGAACAGGTTGGAGCTGGACCACCCGTTGAGCTGGAAGACGCTCTTGGCGGTCACCCAGTTGGAAGCGTTGCCGGTGTATCCGTGGACGAACACGACCGGGGTACTGGTCGACAGGGCCTGGGCGGCGGAGGCCGGCCGTGTGACGGAGGCGGTCGACGCGGACGTGGCGTCGGCCGCACCGGCGGTCGAGGCCGAGGCGAACAGGGTGAGAGCGGCGGCGGTGGCCGCGAGGGCGCCGAGCAGACGGCGGGGGGAACGACGCATGGAATGCTCCTGACAAGGATGGATGTGGGGCTCGGTGGGACTGGCCCGACCAGAGTCTCGGAGCACGGGCGGGCGGCCATCGGCGAAATCGCCAGCGTTCATGGCGGGCACACGGGCAGTCCAGAGTGCGACGAACCGCGCGAAGGGCGGCGTACGCGTACCGGGTCTGTCGCCGGTCGGTGCCGCCCGGCGGACCGTTGGCCCGGACGTACAGGCGGCCGGCAAGCACGTGCCGACTCCTCACGGATCGGATCTACCGCATCCCGCCCGGTGTGGCTAACGTTTTCCGGAACCCGTTTCCATTATCCGGAACACTATTCAGGCGGAGATGCTGTGAGTGCGTTGACCTTTCTGACCATCGGCCAGGCGCCGCGCCCGGACTTGTCCGGCGCCATCGAGGCGCACCTGCCGCCGACGACGCGCGTGCGGCACGCCGGCGTGCTCGACGGTCTGACCCGGGCGGAGGTCGAAGCCCGCTTCGCGCCCGTGGACGGTGGCGCGACGCTGCTGAGCAGGCTGGCCGACGGCGGTCCGGTGGCTCTGGACGCGGAGGCTGTCGGGGAAGCTCTGCAGGCCCGAGTCGATCAGGTGGAGGAGGAGGGTGCCGATGTCGTGGTTCTGCTGTGCACCGGCGAGTTCCCCGGTCTGCGCACCCGTGGGGCACGGCTCGTCGAGCCGGACGCCCTGGTGACGGGGTATGTGACCACGGTGCTGCCGGGCAGTCAGGTCGGGATCGTCGTGCCACTGCCCGAGCAGGTGTCCGAGGCCCGGGAGAAGTGGCGGGCCGTCGCTCCGGAACCCCTGTTCGGCACCGCCTCACCGTACGCCGACGACTGTTCGGCCCTGTGCGCGGCGGCCCATGCCCACCTGGAAGCGGGCGCGACGGCTCTGATGCTCGACTGCATGGGCTACGGCGACCGGCACCACCGGGCGCTCCGCGCGGCCGGAGTCACCGGGCCGGTCCTCACGCCCGGGGCGGTGGTGGGGGCCGCTCTCGGACCACTTCTGACCTGAGGGGCCCCGCACTCAGCGGGTGGCGCCGCTCTCCGCGTAGCGCAGCCAGTACGGGTCGCCGATGCGCTTGCCGACGCGCAGGGCCGCGTCCCGTACGGCTCGGCCGAAGCGCCCCTCGTTCTCGTCCCGCAGCTCTGGGGCGGGCAGCGCGATCCCTATGCCGAAGACCTGACCCGTGTCGCCGTCGAGGACGGCGGCGGAGATCCCGGCGACGTTGGGCACGTACTCGCCGCGTGAGGACTCCCAGCCGTCGGCGCGCACGCGGGCCAGGCAGGAGACCAGCTCACCTGGGGTGCGGGGGGCCGTTCCCGTGCTCTGTTCGAGGCGGGGGTCGATGAGCCGCAGCACCCTCGCGTCGTCCAGGCGGGAGAACAGTGCGCGGCCCATGGAGCTGGCGTAGGCGGGTGCCCTGGTGCCTGCCGGGGTGTACGCCTGGAGGGCGCCCACCGTGCCGATCCGCATGTGGAGTACGAGTGACTCGGCGCCGTCGAGTACGTCGACGTACCCGGTGTATCCGAGGTCGGCGACCAGTCGCCCCAGCTCCTCCTCCAGCAGGGAGGCGGTGCTGCGCGAGACGCGGAAGTGGTACGAGGCTTCCATGACGAGCTCGCCTGGACGGTAGGCGCGGCTCATCGGGTCCCGGTCGAGGAAGCCGTACTCGGCCATCATGCTCAGCGTCCGGGACACCGAACTCTTGGGCAGGTCCAGCGCCCCTGCGACATCCGTCACGGTCAGGTCGCGCTGAAGGCGCGCCATCAACCGCAGGACGTCGCGTGCGTTGGCGAGTGTGCTCACCGGTTTTCCGCCTCCCCCGAGCTCCCCCGAGTCGTGTCGTCCGATCGTAAGGGGCGCCCGGCCTCGTGCGTGACCGCCCCTCGTCCACAGCGGCGGGCTGCCCGCATGCCGAGAATTCCGGCTGCTCCCTTGACGACCGAGTGCGCCATATGGATGATCCAGAGATCTACATAGTAAGACCTGGTTCCAGATTATGGAACTTTTCGGTGGTCGAAACAGTCCGCCGCCCGATCAGGAGCACGGGAGAACCATGAGTACCGACGCCGCTCCCCAGGCCGTCACGGACACTTCGCACACCTCGGGCGATGCCCACAGCGCAGGCGAGGCGCGGCGCCATCCCCGCGCCCTCGCGCCCGGCAATCTGATCCTCACCGTGGTGCTCAGCGTGTTCGGCGCCATCGTGGGTGTGCAGCTGCTCGCCACACTCGGCGTCACCCCCAGTACCTCGCTGATCGGGGCACTGGCCGCGATGACACTCGCCCGGGTACCGCTCGTCTGGTTCCGGGGTTTCCGCTCGGTGCACGCCCAGAACCTGGCACAGACCAGCATCTCCTCGGCCACCTTCGGCGCCGCGAACAGCCTCTTCCTGCCGATCGGGATCCCGTTCCTCTTCGGGATGGACAACATGATCGTCCCGATGCTGATCGGCGTCTCCGCGGCGATGCTGGTCGACGCCTGGCTGCTCTACCGCATGTACGACACCCCCGCCTTCCCCGCGAAGAACCCCTGGCCGCCCGGGATAGCCGCCGCCGAGGCCATCAAGGCGGGCGACGAGGGCGGCCGTCGCGCCAAGGTGCTCGGGCTGGGTCTGCTCACCGGGATGGCCGGTGCCGCGTTCGCGCTGCCGATGTCGGCCTTCGGCGTGGCGCTCATCGGAGGGTTCGGTGCCATGGCCGCCTTCGGTGTCGGCCTGCTGTTCACCCAGTACGCCGACCCGCTCTTCGGCCTCGACCTCAACGCCATGTACCTGCCGCACGGCATGATGATCGGCGCAGGTCTGGTCGCCCTGGTCCAGGTCGGCCGCACCATCGTCAAGACCAGGCGGACTCCGGCGGACGAGCCACGGACCGCCCGCGCGACCACGACGGCCGACGCTCCGCAGGACACCCCGGACGGTGCGAAGCGCCTGGGCCGCTCGATGCGCCTGGGCTTCGGCGCCTACCTGGTGATCTCCGTCCTGCTGGCGTTCGGCACCGGTGCCGCCACGCACATGAGCGTGGGCATGCTGATCGGCTTCCTCTTCTACGCCACGGCCGCCGCGTTCCTGCACGAACTGCTCGTCGGAATCGCCTCCATGCACTCCGGCTGGTTCCCGGCCTTCGCGATCGCCCTGATCACGCTGCTGCTGGGCATTCTCATCGGCTTCCCGCCCGAGGCGCTCGTCGTGCTGTCCGGCTTCACCGCCGCGACCGGTCCCGCCTTCGCCGACATGGGGTACGACCTCAAGGCGGGCCACCTGCTGCGCGGGGAGAACGCCGACCCGGCCTTCGAGCTGGAGGGCCGCCGCCAGCAGCTGATCGCCGCGATGATCGGCTTCGGCGTCGCCATCGTGGTGGTCGTCGTCTCCTACCGGATGTTCTTCGACAACGGGCAGACCGCCCCGATCGACGCCGCGTACGTCGCGGCGATCAAGGCGGGCCCGTCGGTGGAGACTGCCCAGCACCTCGCCCTGTGGGCGATCCCCGGCGCGCTCGTGCAGCTCGTCGGCGGCTCCAAGCGCCAGCTCGGCATCCTCCTCGCGACCGGCCTGCTGATCACCACACCGATGGCCGGCTGGATGGTCGCCGCCGGCATCGCGGTCCGGATCCTCGCCCCGCGCGTGCTCGGACCGAAAGCCAAGGAAGACCTTGACGTCTTCGCCGGGGGAGCCATTGCCGGTGACGCCCTCTACTCGTTCGGCAACGGCCTGCTCAAGGCCGCGAGATAGCCGGACAACCGCTCGACCTTCTCGTACGTACCGCACAGAACCACCCTGGGAGACCCCGTGAAGCGACAGCTGACCCACGACGACATCCGCGCGGCCGTGTACGGCGGTGCCGTACTGGGCGGAGGCGGCGGCGGGTTCGTCGAGCGTGGCCTGCGCACCGCCGAGCTGGCCCTCCAGGTGGGCACGCCCGAGCTGTGGACCGCCGACGAGTTCCGGGCCGAGGACCTCACCGCGACCGTCGCCCTCGTCGGCGCCCCCGCCGCGCTCGACCCGCAGGTGCTGCCGACCCACTTGCTGCGCGCGCTGGAGCTGCTCCGCCGCGACCTGCCGGGCGAGCTCGTCGCGATCCACACGAACGAGAACGGTGCCGAGACCACGATCAACGGCTGGTTCCACGCGGCGATGACCGGCCTGCCCGTCATCGACCTGGCCTGCAACGGACGTGCCCACCCGTCGAGCGTGATGGGCGCGATGGGCCTGCACGTGCTGGACGACTACCGCTCCAGCCAGGGTTACGCGGGCGGCAAGCCGTACGCCTATGTCGAGGGCGCGGTCTCCGGGCGTCTGGAGGCCACCTCGAACGTGGTCCGGCGCGCCTCCGTCGAGGCGGGCGGCTGGGTGGGCGTCGCCCGCAACCCGGTCGACATCGGCTACGCGGTCAGGAACGGTGCTCCCGGCGCCATCGGCTTCGCCATCGAGCTGGGTCGTCGCTTCCTGGCGGACGGCCCGGTCGGCGCCGCACGGCATCTGGGCGGCGAGATCGTCGCGGAGGGCCGTGTGCGCGAGTACCGCTGCGAGCAGCGCGAGGGCCTGGACGTCGGTGTCGCCGTCCTCGACGATGCCGACGGCACCACGCTGCACTTCGTCAACGAGTACATGGCGCTCGACCTGGCCGGCGGCCGCCGCGCCTCGTTCCCCGACCTGATCACGACGTTCGACGAGGCGGGGCAGCCGCTCGCCTCCGCCGACGTCGCGGTCGGCGAGCAGGTCAGC
>NZ_JBHWZJ010000429.1:0-5432 GCF_042728415.1 Streptomyces sp. NPDC060198
GTCCCCAGGACCGGGGCCTTCTCCGTACCCGGCGGCCCCTCGGAGCCGTACCCCTCCCCCACCGCGGAACGCTGCTGCCGCCGCCCCTCCGTGTCGGGGCGGCGGCAGCGGTGGCGGAGCGGGCGGGGCCGGCGCTGACGCAGGGCCGCGGCGCGAGGGCCGGGCTACTTCCAGCTGAGGCCGGTGAGCCGCTCGTACGCCTCGATGTACTTGGCGCGGGTGGCGTCCACGACTTCCCCGGGCAGCGCGGGCGGCGGGGTCTCGCTCTTGCGGTCCCAGCCGGAGGCCGGCGAGGTCAGCCAGTCGCGGACGAACTGCTTGTCGAACGAAGGCTGGGCGTGGCCCGGCTCCCACTCGGCCACCGGCCAGAAACGCGAGGAGTCCGGGGTCAGCACCTCGTCGCCGATGACCAGCTCGTCCACACCGTCCGCACCGGGCGCGAAGCCGAACTCGAACTTGGTGTCGGCCAGGATGAGCCCGCGTCCGTGCGCGATGTCCCGGGCCCGCCGGTACACGTCGAGCGTCGTCTGCCGCAGCAGGGTGGCCGTCTCCACGCCGACGGTGTGCGCGACCTCCTCGTAGCTGACGTTCTCGTCGTGGTCGCCCACGGCGGCCTTCGTCGCCGGGGTGAAGATCGGACCCGGCAGCTCGGAGCCGTCGACGAGCCCCTCGGGGAGGCCGATGCCGCAGACCGTGCGCGAGTCGTCGTACTCGAGGAGACCGGAGCCGGTCAGATAGCCGCGCGCCACGCACTCGACCGGGACCATCCGCAGCGAACGGCAGATCGTCGTGCGGCCCTCCCAGTCGGCGGGGGCGCCGGCCGGCACCTCGGTGGAGATCACGTGGTTGGGCACCAGGTCGCCGAGCTGGTCGAACCACCAGAGCGACAGGGCGGTCAGCACCCGCCCCTTGTCCGGGATCTCCGTCGGCAGCACCCAGTCGTACGCGGAGATGCGGTCGCTGGCGACCATCACCAGGTCGCCGGCCTCGTTCCGGTACAGCTCACGCACCTTGCCGGTGTGCAGGTGGGTGAGGCCCGGCACCTGAACGGGCTCGGGCTTTTCTACGAAACCGGACACGCTGCCTCCGCGTAGGTTGATCCAAGGGTCGCGGATCCGATTGTCCCGTATGCCGGTACCGGCTCGCCGCGTGGGGCGGTCCGGTGGGGTCGGGCACCGGGCGGGACCGCCCGGTCGGGCTCAGTCGGGTTCAGTCGCACCCGACCGCGCCCGGTCGGGCTCAGTCACGCTTGCAGATCCGGTCCAGCAGATTGGCCGTGGCCCGCTGGATGCGTTCGTCGGTGTGCCCCGGCCGGTCCAGCGCCGGCGACCAGGCGAACGTGCCGGAGGCGAAGACGAGAGCACCGGAAGGCGCCTGGTAGAGCGAGGTCTCCTGGTAGCGCCGGGCTCCCTCGGAGTCCTCGTACGGCGAATGCGCGAGCAGGATGCGCTGCTCGTGCTCCGGCAACGCGGTGCGCGGGTAGTACCGGTCGGCCTCGCCCGCCACCAGGCCGGCGATCTCGTCTCCCTCCCCCGCCCCGGTGTCCCGCCAGAGCCAGTGGTCGGCGTTGCGCACGATGAGCGGCGAGGGCTCGGGCACCCGGCCCGCGTACTGGATGCCGAGCAGCTGCTGCTCCGGTTTGTCGACCTCCCGCCACAACGCGGGCTTCCCCGGCCCCTGCCGTTTGCGGCAGGTGAGCAGGCGGTCGGGCACCCCGGACGGGGACGCCGCGAGGGACACCTGCCAGTACATGGTGTTGGCCGAGAGGAAGACCAGCGAGGTCCCGGTGTCCCGCGCCAGCTCCGCGGTGCGCCGCATCGGGACGGACCAGTATTCGTCGTGGCCGGGGAAGACCAGGCCCCGGTAGCGGCCCGGGTCGACGCGGCCGGCGTGCAGATCACGGGCGTCCGCGTAGGCGAGGCTGTAGTCGTACCGCTCGGCCCAGCGGATGAAGTCGTAGGCGTGACCGACGTGGAGCGGCAGCCCGGCGCCCGCGTACGGGCGGTCGAAGGAGACCGTGACCGCCGCCTCCTCCTCGCCCAGCAGCCCGCCCTTCTCGTCCCACGCGTGGTAGAGACTGGCGCCCGTCCGGCCGTCCTCGGGGTAGAGGTTGTACGCCTGCCAGGTGATGTCCGGGAGCAGCAGCAGCAGATCGGCCGGGTGGTCGTCCCGGACCGTGAACGGGACGTGCGAACGGTGTCCGTCGACGGTGGTCAGCACCGCGACATAGGCGCCCACCCCCCAGTGGGCCGGGATCTGGAGCCGCCAGGAAAGCCACCAATGGTGGCAGGAAACAGTCTTGTCGGCGGCGAGCGGGGGCGGTTGCACGATGCCCGACTGGCGCGGGCTGGTGGTGATCTTCCGGGCGCCGTCGCCGCCGTAGTGGCCGATGCGGTAGATGTCGACGTAGAACTGCTGCGGCGGGTCGACCGTGATGTGGAAGTCGATGGCCTCCCCCGGCGCCGCCGCCCCGGGCGACGCGAAACCCTTCACCTGTCGGTGCACGTCATCGGCCGTACGCGGGCCGCCGCCACTGCGCCCCAGATCGGGGTCGGCGTACCAGGGGACGACCTGCCCCGTGTCGTTCAAGTAGTTCTCGCTCCCGCGCAGCCAGGGCAACGGCCCCTGCCCGAACGGATCGCTCACCGCGTGCGCGAGGGCACCCGACTCCCACCGGCGACTGTGCTCCGCCCCCATGATCGGCCCCTCCCTCACGTCCCCCGTACCACTGTGGTGCGCCCTGTGTCAGGACTGATCCCAGCACATCACATAACGCATGCGGCTCGTCACCGTTCGTCGTGAATTGACGTGAACGGAACCTAGCCTTCCGGGTATTGGGCCCGCACCGGGGTCCGCACCAGCGCGCGCACGGCGGTGCGCGCCGGGCGACGGCGCGTGCGCGGGGCGCGGGACAGGGCCTTTCCGGCACCGCGTGCGCGGACCGATTGCGTACACGGTGCCATATTTCCGTATACGGAGGGCCCGTTGCGGCGGACTGGGACACATTTCCGTATCCGGGGGGCGTGTTGGGTCCGGATAGGGCGCACGGACCGGCCCGAGCGCCGGGCTCCGATGCCTGAGCGGGGCGGGGCGCAGCCGACGCGGCACATCGGGCCGGAGGCCGGGCAGGAGTCGGCCGGGAGTCAGACGAGGCGGACCGGCTTGTCCTCCCGGATGCCCAGCTCGGAGAGCCAGGAGCGCAGCGGCTCCGCGTCGCCGTCCTCCACCAGGCTGAGCACCGGAGTGCCCAGATCCGTCCGGCGCGCCCCGTCGACCAGCAGGGCCGGGCCGTCCAGCCAGTCCAGGCCGGGCGCCGCGCCCGCCGTGTCCACGGCCGCGCAGCAGACCATGGCCGTGACGTGGTCGGCGAGCAGCTCCGTGCCCGTACGGGGCGGCTGGAGCGGGAAGAGCGGGAGCGGGCCGGGGCCCCAGAGGTCGAGCGGATCCACGGCCGGGCCGCGCCCGCCGGCCGCCGTGCCGTCCGTCTCACCGTTCGCCGACCCGGTGGCGGACGTCCCGGCGCGCGCGGTGGCCTCAGCGGCCTCCTCGCGGGCGACGGCGGCCCCCACGGCGGCCGCGAGCTCCTCGCCGCCGCCCCGCGCCGCGAGGTGGTCGATGACCCGGGCCAGTGTCGGCGCTCCGGCGTCGGCGGTACGGACGGCCGAGGGACGCGCGGCGGTGGGCCCGGTGGGAGGGGACGCGGCCGCTCCCGGACCTCCCGCGGGGGAGCCGGAACCGGGGGCCGCCGTGCCGGACAGGTTCGCGCCGGACAGGTCCGTACCGGGGGAATCCGCGCCGAGGGAGTCCATGACGCCGTGCAGCCGGGCCGCCTCCGTGCGCCACTTCCGGTCGACGACCTCCTCCGGGTACCGCTGCCAGTCGACCGGCGACCACTCGCCGCCCCGGGCCGGGCCGCCGTGGAAGAGCCGCGCGGCGAGCAGCGAAGCGGCCTCGTCGGCGAGACCGGGCTCTTCGAGGAGATCGCAGGCGGGGCGCTCGCCCAGGCGCGCGGCGAACCCCTCCGCGAGCCGGTCGCGCCGGGACAGCTCGGTGAGCGCGGACACCACCCCCGCGTCCAGCCGCGCCGGCCACCTGCCCATCCGCCAGGCGGGCAGCGCGACACGGGTCAGCAACCGGTCCCAGCCCGCGTAGACGAGGCCGACCTGCTCCTGGGCGGTGGCCCGCACGCCGTAGTCGACGCCCTGGGCACGCAGCGAGGCGGAGAGCGCGACGCACCGCTCCATCTCGGCGGCGTGCCCGCGACAGCTGCGGAGCATCAGCCGGGCCGCCCAGCCGGTGAAGGCGCGCGGCAGCCGGACGAACACGCCGGAGGGCGAAACGTTTGACCGCGCGGACCCGGCTCGGGGGGACCCCGCGTCCGCGACGACGCCGTCCAGACCGCGGACGAATCTCCGGGCGGCGGCTATGTCGGGGTGCGCGGCCAGGCCCGTACCGGCGACCACGGGGGCGAGTACCGCGCGCAGCTCACCGACGCGCATCCACCACAGGAACGGCGACCCGATGACCAGCACCGGCGCCGCCCGCTCGCGGTCGCGCCGCTCACCGCCACGCTCCTCGGCCTCGGCGGCTTCCCCGCTCCGCGCCGTCGGATGGGTGCGGTCCTCCAGCCAGCTGTCGCAGTCGGGGGTGAGCGCTATCGCCGAGGGCGCGGGCACGCCCATGCGGTCGGCCAGCTCCCGCACGAGCCGGTAGAGATCGGGGGCCGACTTCTCGTGCACCGCGACGGTCGGGCTGAGCGCCGGCCTGGCCCGCGCGACGGTGACGGCGACACCTGCGGCCAGCAGCAGGAAGACGACAGCCGTCGCGCCCACCACCCAGCGGGCGGTGTTCCAGCCGACACCGGCCAGATGCCCCTGCGCGGTGGCGGCGATCATGACCACGGCCACCGCCGCGGGCAGGATCGCCAGCGCCACCGCACGGCTGCGGATGCGCAGCAGCGCGAGGGCCCGCGCCCGGGCGGCCCGCATGCCCAGGTCCTCACCAGTCTCCGTACCGGACACGACCGGAAGTCACCCCCTCTGCCCCCGCGACGGTGTTGCTCACTCCCCCACTGTGGCACCGCCCTCGGACATCGCAATGCCAGTGGGCCAAGTGCCGGAATCCTTGCGCCGCACCCTAGTTGGGGGTTTCTCGGGCGTCATCCGGATGGCTCAGCCGTCACCCGATGGAATGGCTTTGGGTAAAGCTGCTGACTTATGGCCATGGATGGGCAAGCCCTTCTCCCCGCGCACGCAGCGCACATGCGGGGGCGTGCTCCGGCGCACCAAAAGCGCCACCCGGGGCGCGTCCCGCGCCTTCGCCTCGCCGGACGGTGTCGTGCCGGAGGAGCCCCCGAACACACCGCGTGCCTGCGGAAACGCCGGTGGCGGCCGAGTGACACTCGGCCGCCACCGGGTCGGGCGGGGTGGAAC
>NZ_JBHWZJ010000430.1:0-5427 GCF_042728415.1 Streptomyces sp. NPDC060198
GGGCCCCGGGGCGTAGGTACGCGAGGCGGTGGGGGTCACCCCTCCAGCGTCGTCAGGAACTCCTCCAGGCCCTGGACGACCAGGGCGTGGTCCTCGGCCTGGGGGAGGCCCGAGACGGTGACGGTGCCGATGACGCCCGCGCCCTCGACGGTGATCGGGAACGAGCCGCCGTGTGCGGCGTACGTGCCCAGCGGCAGGCGGGACGAGTCCTCGAAGGTGGTGCCCTTCGCGCGGAACCGGGTGCCCACGAGGTAGGAGCTCTCGCCGTAGCGCTCGACGACCTTGCGCTTGCGGTCGATCCAGCCGTCGTTGTCGGCGCTGGAGCCCGGGAGCGCGACGTGGAACAGCTGCTGCGTGCCGCGCCGGATGTCGATGGCGACCGGGGCGTTGCGCTCGCGGGCCAGCCGGACGAGCAGGGTGCCCAGCGCGTACGCGTCCTCGTACCCGAAACGGGGCAGAGTCAGCCGGCGCTCCTGGGCGAGCAGTTCGGAGACGGTCGGGGCGTCGGGGCGGGTGCTCATGCCTGGGGCTCCTCGGTGCTCTTCGTGCCGGTGGGCTGCGGGACCAGGGTGACGGCGGTGCCCTCCCGGGCGGAGCGGCGGGCCGCCTCCAGGACGTCCAGCGCCGCTGCCGCCTCCAAGGCGGTGACCGGGTTCTCGCCGGTGCCGCGCAGGGCTGCGGCGACACCCGCGTAGTACGCCGGGTAGTCACCGGGCAGGGTGCGGACCGGGACGCCGCCGCCGGTCAGCGGGGACTCGCCCGAGCCGAGCCGGCCCCACAGGCCCTCGGGCTCCTCGCCCCACGGCGCCTGTCCCGCGCCGGGGCGGTGGCCCTCGCGCAGCGCCGCCTCCTGCGGGTCCAGGCCGTACTTCACGTAACCGGCCTGCTGCCCCAGCACCCGGAAGCGCGGGCCGAGCTGGGCGGTGGTGGCGCTGGCGTACAGGTGGGAGCGGACGCCGCTCGCGTGGGTGATCGCGATGAAGGTGTCGTCGTCGGTCGCGGCGCCGGGGCGGCGGGCGTCCGACTCGGCGTACACCCGCACCGCGGGGCCGAACAGCACCAGTGCCTGGTCGACGATGTGGCTGCCCAGGTCGAAGAGCAGACCGCCGATCTCCTGCGGGTCGCCCGACTCGCGCCAGCCGCCCTTCAGCTGCGGGCGCCACCGCTCGAACCGGGACTCGAAGCGCTGCACCGCGCCGAGTTCGCCGTCGGCCATCAGCCGGGCGATCGTCAGGAAGTCGTTGTCCCAGCGGCGGTTCTGGAAGACCGAGAGGAGCAGCCCGCTCTCCTCGGCGAGCGCGGCCAGCTCACGGGCCTCGGCGGCGGTACCGGCGATCGGCTTGTCCACGACGACCGGCAGCCCGGCCGCCAGGGCGGCCTTCGCGACCGGGACGTGCGTCTTGTTCGGGGTGGCGATCACGACGAGGTCCAGCTCGTCGGCGCGCGCCCACAGCTCCTCGGGCGAGTCGGCGAAGCGGACGGCCGGGAACTCGGCGCGGGCCTGCGCCCGGCGCTCCTCGTTGGACGTGACGACCGTGTCGAGCACCAGGCCCTCGGTCGCTGCGATCAGCGGGGCGTGGAAGACGGAACCCGCCAGGCCGTAGCCGACGAGCGCGACGCGGAGGGGATCGGTGGAAGTCATGGACCCACTTAAGCAACGCTGTTGCCAAAGTGCAAGCGGGGCCCACAATGGGGTGGTGAACACCAGCGATACCAGCGATTCCCGCAGTGGCCCCGGCGTCGGCGCGCGCAACGGCACCGGGGTCAACCTCCCGGCCCTGCGCCACCACAACGCCGCTCTCGTGCTCGACCTGCTGCGCGGCGCCGGCGGCGACGGCATCAGCCGGCTGGAGCTGGCCGAGCGCACCGGGCTCACCCCGCAGGCCGTCAGCAAGATCACCGCCCGGCTGCGCGCCGAGGGCCTCGCAGCCGAGGCGGGCCGCCGCGCGTCCACCGGCGGCAAGCCGCGCACCGTGCTCCGGCTCGTCCCGGACGCCCGGCACGCGGTCGGCCTCCACCTGGACCGGGACGAGCTGACCGCCGTCCTCGTCGACCTCGCCGGTACGCCGGTCGCCGTCCGGACCGCACCGCTCGACTTCGGCGCCCCGGCGGCCGAGGTGGTCGCGGGCGCGGCGGACGCGGTGGTGGAGGTGAGCGCGTCGGCGGCGCCGGGAGACGGTCCGGCCGTGCTCGGCGTGGGTGTGGCGGTCCCCGGCCCGCTCGACCACCGCGACGGAGTGCTGCACCGGGTCACCGGCTTCCCGCAGTGGGACGGATTCCCCCTCCGCGAGGCCCTCGCCGCCCGCACCGGCCTGCCGGTCTCCGTGGACAAGGACACCAACGCCGCAGCTCTCGGCCTCGCCCTGCGCGACCCGGGCGCGGGCGACTTCGCCTACCTCCACCTCGGTACGGGCCTGGGCGCCGGGCTCGTCCTCGGCGGGGCACTGCACCGGGGTGTGCGCACCGGCGCGGGCGAGTTCGGGCACCAGACCCTCCTCCTGGACGGGCCGCCGTGCGGCTGCGGCGGGCGCGGCTGCATCGAGGCGCTCTGCCTGGCGGCGGTGGACCGGGGCGACGTCGTCGAGGCCGCCCGGGTGCTGGGCGCGGGGGCCGCCAACCTCGTCGCGCTGCTCGACATCGACCGGGTGGTGCTGGGCGGGCGCACGGTCGCGGCGCACGAGGACGCCTACGTACGGGGCGTGCGCGCCGTGATCGAGGAGCGCGCCCGGCGCGAGGGCGCCGGAACGCCCGTACCGGTCGCGGTCGCGGGCGGCGATCACCCGGTCGCCGAGGGCGCCGCCCAGCTGGTCCTCGGCCCGCTGTTCGGGCGGACGGCGGAGTGACGGGCGGACCGGGCGTGCTCCACAACACGCCCCGGGGCCTGTCGGCGGAGGGCGGGACGACCCCTGTCCCACCGGGCGGGTGAGCTTCCGGCGTGTCAGTGTGATGTTCGTAACCACGCCTGGCAGCGTCTCCGCCGACACGCCGGTGGTTCCTCCGCACCGGTCGTTCGCCAGCTGTGAAGGGTGCCTCCCATGCCCCCCGGACCTCCCGCACGACTGCGACCTCCTGCACGACTGCGATCTCACGCGCGGCTGCGCGACGGACGCGCGCTCACCTCGCTCGGCCTGGCCGCCGGGATCGCCGTACCGGGCGCACTGCTCGGCGGGCCGCCGACCTCGGCGACGGAACACGCCGCCGCGTCCGTCGTCGCGGACCAGCAGCCCGCCTGCGGCGACCGGGACGCCAGGGACTTCCCCATCACCACCCGCATCCACGGCGGCCCGGACACCTACGCGTCCGGCGGCGGATACGAAATCTGGTACCTGGACCTCGTCAACACCACCGCGGAGTCCTGCCGCGCCCTGCACCCCGTACTCGTCCTGACCGACCAGGACCGGCAGCTGACGCCGGACCAGATCCAGCTCGCGTACGCGGAACGGGCGGGCACGGAGCCGGGCGCCGGGACCGAGCACCGGGTCAGCTGGGAGACCACCGACCGGAACGAACAGATCGGGGTCTTCGGCAGCGGCGAGGCCGGCGACGACTTCGAGGGCTTCACGGTCCCCGCCGGACGCACGGTCACCGTCCGCGTCCGGATGGCCTTCACCTCCGACACCCGGCCGGGGTCAGTCGTGGCCAACGCCGCCATCGTGCAGCGCCGCCCGGCCGCGTCCCCCTCGGACGCGGTGGCGGACGGGTCCGTCGTGGCCCCGGACGGTGAGTGGGTGGGCGAGTCGGAGGACTACCCGTTCTCCCTCGTCGAGGGGGACATCGAGGGCGGCGCCGACCTGGTGCTCCCCGACGAATCGGGGATCGAGGACCTCCTCACCGGGGCGGAGGCGACCGACGGGTCCGGTACCGGCGAGGACGGGGGGACCGCCGGAACGGACTCCGGCGACGGGACCGGCACCGACGCGGTCACCGGCGCGGACGGGGGCGACGGTACGGCGACCGGAGGGGACGGAACCACCGCCCCGGACCGCAGCACCCGCCCCGACGACGGTACGAGCGCGGCTCCCGGCCGGGCGGCCGGCTCCGGCACGGGCGGGACGAGGACCCCGGGCGCCGATCCCCGTACGACCACCGGCGTCGGGCCCACTCCCGGCGCCTCCCCTTCCACCGGCCCGCATCCGCCCACCGTGCCCCCGGGCCGCATCGAGGTCCCGCGCGACGCCGCCGGGAACCCGCTGCCCGAGCTCGCCCGGACCGGGCGCCCGGGCCGGGCGGCTGCCCTGGGGACCGGCGCGGTGGCCGCGGCGTTGCTGCTCGGCGGCACGGCCGCACTGCTCCTGGCCCGCCGCATGAGGTGCGACCGGGGCTGAGGCCCGGCGGCGGCACACCCCAGGGGGCCCCGCACGCCCCCGCGGCCGACCGCCCCGGCCCGCTGCGATTCGCGCGATCCCGCCTCGTCCGCATGATCGATACGCGCCACCTTTCGGCCTAAACTCGGGGCGTCGGCGCTGCACACCGCGGTGCCGCCGGCGTCCAGCACCTCGTGTGCACCGTGCGTACGGCAGGAGTCCGTGTGATGGCAGAGCGCAAGCCGATCGAGTCCTGGCTGACCGACATGGACGGGGTCCTCATCCACGAGGGCACGCCCATTCCCGGCGCGGACGCGTTCATCAAGCGGCTGCGGGAGTCGGGGAAGCCCTTCCTCGTCCTCACCAACAACTCCATCTACACCGCCCGCGACCTCCACGCCCGGCTCAGCCGCATGGGCCTGGACGTTCCGGTCGAGAACATCTGGACGTCCGCGCTCGCGACCGCCCGGTTCCTGGACGACCAGCGCCCCGGCGGCACGGCGTACGTCATCGGCGAGGCGGGTCTCACCACCGCGCTGCACGACATCGGGTACGTCCTCACCGACCACGACCCCGACTACGTGGTGCTCGGTGAGACCCGTACGTACAGCTTCGAGGCGCTGACCAAGGCGATCCGGCTGATCAACGCGGGCGCCCGATTCATCTGCACCAACCCGGACGAGACCGGCCCCTCCGCCGAGGGCCCGCTGCCCGCCACCGGTTCCGTCGCGGCCCTGATCACCAAGGCCACCGGCAAGGAGCCGTACTTCGCCGGCAAGCCCAACCCGCTGATGATGCGGACCGGGCTCAACGCCATCGGCGCCCACTCCGAGACCAGCGCCATGATCGGCGACCGGATGGACACGGACGTGCTGGCCGGGCTGGAAGCCGGGATGGAGACGTTCCTGGTGCTCACGGGGCTCACCACCACCGCCGACATCGACCGCTACCCCTTCCGTCCGTCCAACGTGGTCGACTCCATCGCGGACCTCGTCGGCCTGGTCTGACCTCCCGGACCGTCGCCCGACCGGGCGACAGCGGATGCGAAAAGCGCGCGTACGGGTGAACCTGCCAACAGGAGGTTCACGATGCGTTCACTGCCCCTCACCATCTGTGCCGCCGC
>NZ_JBHWZJ010000431.1:0-5382 GCF_042728415.1 Streptomyces sp. NPDC060198
GCTCGGCACCGGCCGCGGGAGCCGGGGACCGAAGCGCCTGCGTCGAGTCGTGCGGGCCGAACCCTACGGAAGCCGCTGCAGTGCGGAAACGGAGCCGCGTCGCGACGGGACGCGCGGAAGCGCAGCCCTACGGATACGGCCCGGATGCTCGCTCAGCCGCTGGTTCCGTCTCTGTCCTCCTGCTGTCCGCGTGGCAGCCGCTCCCGGCGCCGGGCCCTTGCCACCCCGGGGTTGGCCGGGGTGACAGGGCGGTTGTGACCGGAGGCCCGACCGCTCCGCGTTGTGCCGGACGGCCCGGCCGGCGCACCGGACTTCACCCGGCTTGCCCTGCGAGGCCGCGTCGCCCCGGGCCGAGGGGCCGCTTCTCCGGCAGCGGACTTCAGGGCTTCCTCCTCCTCTTCCCGCAGGCAACGCCGTAGCCTCTCCGGATCCACGCCCTCGTTGCACGCCTGGTGGAGGAGCTGGGCGAAGGCGTAGTCCGGGTCAGCCCGGAGGGCGAGCGAGAGAGCCACCCGCGCGCCGGGCTCGTCCCCTGTGGACCACGAGACCCAGGCGGCCAGCGCCAGCGGGGCGGCGGCATGCTCCACGTACGGACCCACACAACGCCGGGCGAGAGCACGCCAGAGGCGCAGTGCCGCATGGGCTTCCGGACCCTCCATCCACCGGGCGGCGCGGTCCCGGGTCTCACGGTCCTGAAGTCCCAGGATCACGGCGGCGGCCTCGTCGTGGCTGATCAGTCCGTCGTCGCGGCAGTCGGCGGCGTCCGCGGCCGAGGGCACGGGCGTCTTACCGACGCGCTCCAGCAGGCCTCTCGCCAATTTCAGGGTTTCTGTGGCTACCTGGCCGCGCCCGTGGGTGTCGAGGATGCGGGCCACCATCGCCGCGCCCACCTCGTCCAGCGCGCGAAGCTGGTCCGGTGCGAGCGCACCGGACCAGGGCACGAGCCGTTGTTCCAGTTCCCGGAGCGAGCCCTTGACCTGGATCCCGGCATAGGCAGCGGCGGCGGCCATCACCGTGGTGCCCGGCAGGGCGAGTGGGTTGCCCTCCTTCGGACAGCACCGGCCGTCCGGGCAACAATACGACCAATACCTGCCGTTGGAGATGCAGAGCGCCTCCAGCACGGGGACGTCGAGCGAACCGCAGGCAGTGCGCAGGAGTTGGGCGAACGGCCTCATCCTCTCCATGACCTCATGGGCGGCCTCTCCGGCGCCCGGGTCCTGACACAGGAAGAGGACGATCGCGTGGGGCCGGTCGCCTCGCTGCTCGCTTCCCGAGATCAGGCAGTCCGCCAATTGACCCGCGACCGAAGCCCACTCCGTCTCCGACCGCGGGATTCCGTGGCGCAGCCGCCCCCCGAAGCGGCCACGGCCGCCGTGCAACGCAACGAGGACCACGCTGTCCGTCGGATGGAATCCCAGCAGATAGGGAAGGGCGTCGGCGAGTTCGGCGGGGCCACGCAGAGTGACTTGCTGGGTGTCGGCGGGGCCGGTGGATTCATGGTGCTTGTTCATGGGATGACCGTCCCGCACGTCGCGATTTTCCGCGACCCCTGTGGATAACTCTTATCCACAGGCACCCAGCGTCACTGGCGCATTGTCAGAGGGTGGGCTTCTCATGGGGACATGACCACTCCGAAGCACATCGAAGCGCTACTCGGCACCCGCCACCACGACCCGCTCTCCGCGCCTGCTCACCATCGGGACGGCCGCCCGCCCCGCCGCTCCGCCCTCCGGCCCCTCCAGCACCCGGGTGACGGCGTCCGCCCGTCGACGGCGGCCTTCGTGGGGGACCGGCAGGGAGAAGGGGCAACCAGCTGTGGGAGTACCGGAGAAGAGCGGCTCTCGAAACCGGTGGGTCCGTCCGGCCGCGACGCCGAGGCACGGACCGCTGGTTCTCGTGAGCTTCGTCCTGTCGGCCCTGGCGACGGTCGGCGTTCAGAGGACCGTCTCGCAGCCACGGTCCGGGGCGGCCCTCCCGATCGGGCCCCTTCACGCCGCCGCGATCATCAACCGGGCGGCGCCGCCGAGGAAATGAACCACCCGGACCTGACGCACGGAAGCAACGTGCGCGAGGACCCGGCATGCGGTGACGGAGCGGGCGAAGACTCAGCCGGAGGCGGCCAGCACCAGCGGAAGGACCTGCTCGGCGCCGGCCTTGCGCAGCAACCGCGCGGCGACCGCGAGGGTCCAGCCGGAATCGGTGGAGTCGTCCACGAGCAGGACGGGCCCGGGCGACGCGGCCAGCGCGGCCGTCAGTTCGTCGGAGACGGTGAAGGCGCCCGACAGTGCTCGGACACGCTGCGCGGAGTTGCTGCGCCGCGCAGTGTGCTCCCCCTCCGGTCCGCTGTACGTCAATGTGCCCAGGAAGGGCAGTCGGCCGACGGTCGCGATTCCCTGGGCGAGGGAGCCGACCAACCGCGGGCGCGAGAGGGACGGCACCGCGACGACACCCACCGGCCGGGCGGAGGCCTCCGGGGTGTTCGCCGCCCACCCCCCCGAGGAGCGCGCCCAGTCGGCGAGAACGTCGACCGCCGCGCGCAGAACGTCCTCGGGGACGGGTACGTCCGGTGCGTTCTCGGCCAGCAGCGGGCGCAGCCGGTTGCCCCAGCCGATGTCCGAAAGCCGGCCCAGCGCCCGCCCGCTGGAACACAGTTCCCTGGCCGGGATACGCCCCTTCAGGTCGATGCCCAGCGCGGCCAGACCCGTCGGCCACATCCGGCGCGGTTCGACCTCCACCCCTGGCCGGTCCAGTTCCTTCGCCGCGCCCGTGAGGGTCTCCGCCGATACGGAGGAGTCGGCCCAGTTTCCCGCGCAGTTGTCGCAGCGGCCGCACGCGGCCGCACCCTCGTCGTCCAGCTGACGGCGCAGAAACTCCATCCGGCATCCGGACGTGCTCACGTAGTCGCGCATGGCCTGCTGCTCGGCCGCCCGCTGCCGCGCCACCCAGGCGTAGCGCTCGGCGTCGTACACCCACGGGGCACCGGTGGCCGTCCAGCCGCCCTTCACCCGCTTCACCGCGCCGTCGACGTCCAGCACCTTCAGCATCGTCTCGAGCCTGCTGCGCCGGAGCTCGACCGACGTCTCCAGGGCGGGCACCGAAAGCGGCCGGCCCGCACTCTCCAGTGCCGCGAGGGTCTGCCGCACCTGGGTCTCGGGCGGGAAGGCCGTGTCGGCGAAGTATCGCCAGATGGCCTCGTCCTCCTTGCCCGGCAGCAGAAGCACGTCCGCGTGGGCCACACCGCGGCCCGCTCGTCCTACCTGCTGGTAGTAGGCGATGGGAGAGGAAGGGGAGCCCAGGTGGACGACGAAGCCCAGGTCCGGCTTGTCGAAGCCCATCCCCAGGGCCGAGGTGGCGACCAGGGCCTTGACCCGGTTCTCCTGGAGGTCGGTCTCTGCCTGGAGCCGATCGGCGTTCTCGGTGCGCCCGGTGTACGAGGCGACCACGAAACCCCGCTGCCGGAGGAAGGCGGTGGCCTCCTCGGCGGCGGCGACGGTGAGGGCGTAGACGATTCCGGAACCGGGCAGCTCGTCCAAGTGCTCGGCGAGCCAGCCCAGGCGGTGCGCGGCGTCCGGCAACCGTACGACTCCGAGGCGCAGGCTCTCCCGCTCCAGCGGCCCTCGCAGGACGAGCGCCTCGCCCGCGCCCGTGCCGAGCTGGTCGGCGACGTCCGCGGTGACGCGCGCGTTGGCGGTCGCGGTGGTGGCCAAGACCGGTACCCCGGGGGCGAGCTCGGCGAGCATCGCCCGCAGGCGACGGTAGTCCGGCCGGAAGTCGTGGCCCCAGTCGGAGATGCAATGCGCCTCGTCGACCACCAGCAGACCTGTCGTGGCGGCAAGCCGGGGCAGCACCTGGTCACGGAAGTCGACGGAGTTGAGGCGTTCCGGGCTGACGAGGAGGACGTCGGTCTCCCCGCGCTCGACCTCGCCGTAGATGGTCTCCCACTCTTCCGGGTTGGCCGAGTTGATGGTGCGAGCCTGGATCCCTGCGCGCGCCGCCGAGTCGACCTGATTGCGCATCAGGGCGAGCAGCGGCGAGACGATCACGGTGGGGCCTGCGCCGCGGCGGCGCAGCAGGGCGGTGGCGACGAAGTACACCGCCGACTTCCCCCAGCCGGTGCGCTGCACCACCAGGGCCCGGCGGCGGTCCTCCACCAGGGCCGACACCGCCTGCCACTGGTCCTCCCGCAGCCTCGCCGAGCCGCTCGGATCACCGACCAGTTCGGCGAGAATGGCGTCTGCTTCGTTGCGGAGATCCAGGGTGTCCATGCCCCCCATGCAACCCGATGGCCGGGCCGCACGGCCACCTCACGCAGGGTGACGGACCACGGCACGGAAGACTCTCGTCTCCGACGGGGTTCCGGGGTGTTCTTTCCGTGCCGGGCTGTTCCAAGGAGGCGGGAGGCGTCGTGGGGGGCCACCACGGGCAGGGATATCCGGGTCTTTCCGGCGGATATCCCTCGGGTGTTCCAATTGCTCGTTGCCGCCCGCCGGTGCGCCAGGGAGAATTGGAGTCGCCTCCCGCACGGTCACTTCACGGCCTGTATGGGCGTGCCCTCTGTCATCCTGCCCGCATCGTGGGCGCGTAACGAAGGGAGAACCGTGACCTTCGGATTCGCACCGTCCGCAGACACTTCACCGTGGGCGGCGTCCTCGATGCCGGCCGATTCCACCAGTCGGCTCGCCCGGATGCTGGAGCCGACCGAGTGGGCGTCGGCGGGCATACCCCTGTTGCGCAACCCCCGCGAGGTGGTCAGCGGGCTGCACGCCCGCCACCGTCCCACTCCGGCCACCGCCGTCGTGGCCGTCCTCGATCACGAGGAACGCCTGAACGCCAGCGCCTCGTTCGTCCGGCGCGGCTCCGCCGTCGCGGACGGCTGGGAGTTCCGCAACGCGCTCCTGTCCCATCTGCGCCGGGTCATCCCGCACGACCTGCGCCGCCGCACCCCGGTGCGTACCGCCGTGCTGCTCTACTGCCGCGAAGGCGACGAGCGCTGGACGGAGGAGGACGGCGCGTGGATGTGGGGGCTGCGGGACGCCTGCACCCTGCACGGGCTGCGCTGCGGTGCGTACATCACCCTGACCCGCGGTGGGTGGCAGGTACTGGGCGAGGGCCGGGGAGGCAGACAGCCGAGTTCGCTCTCCACGCCGGCGTCGCTCGCGGAGACTCTCGCCGCCGCCCCGATCCCTCTCCGTACGGGTGGCGGAGCGGCCGAGGCGATGCTGCGCACGGCTGCCCGCTGAGCCCGGCGGACCGGGGTCCGGCCGCCCCGCGGGACGGCCGGACCAAAGTTCCGGGCCGGACGGGCTTCCGGTCGGATCAGACGCTCGCGCCGAGAGCGGCGTTGATCGCCTGCGGGTCACCGCACACGATCAGCAGGGTGCC
>NZ_JBHWZJ010000432.1:0-5365 GCF_042728415.1 Streptomyces sp. NPDC060198
GGAGGTCAGGGCTCCCGCCGGTCGTCGTGGACCGGCCGCCGTCGCCGGTGTCGCCCGTACCGGATTCCGGTACGGGCCGTCTCATGCCCCGATACGCCTGCGGCTACGCCTCGTCCCGTCCTGCGATGCGGCCCAGCGCGGCGGAGACGGTCGCGAGGTCGGCGTCCGAGGCCAGTCCCGCGTGGTAGAGCCGGAGTTCGGTGGCGCCCAGGGACGCGGCGTGGGCGGCGTCCCGTTCCAGCGTGGCGGGGCTGCCGCCCATGCCGGAGACCACGCCGAAGTTGGCGGCGAGCACGCCCCGGTGGTCCGCGAACGGCCCGAGGACCGCCTCACGGGCGGCGTCGCTCCCGGTGCACGGCAGCACCACGCCGTCGGCGACGGAGAGGATGTGGCCGGGATCGACGCCGACGTTGGCGCCGGTGCGGTGGAACGCCGGGTCCGCGTGCAGCAGTACCTGGAAGCCCGCCCCGGACGGGGCCGCCGCCTCCCGCACGGCCGAGACCGCCGCCTCCTGGAGAGCACGAGCGGCCTCGCGGCGCCAGCCGAGGGTGGCCGCCGCCCGTTCGGCGCCGAGCAGCTCCTCCACGCCCGCCCAGCCCGGGGCGGGTTCGGCACCCGTCCACACGGGCTCCAGCGCGCGGCGCACCGCGGTGCCCAGTCCGTCCGGGTCGAGCCCGTGCCGGGCGTATCCGGCGGCGCACTCCGAGCAGAAGCAGAGCGACATCAGGTACTGGGCGGCCTCACCGAGCGCCACTCCCTGGACCTTGTCGTGCCCGTGCAGGTGCGCGAAGCCGTACCAGCCGCACGACTCCAGTTCGGTGCCGCGCGCGCCGGGCCGGGTGGCCGCCTCGGCGGCCAGGTCCACGAGGTGGGCGCGGACCTCGGGCCGGGCGACGCAGGGGGCCCACGGGTAGCGGTCGCCGTAGGCGTTGACCACGGACCTCCCCGGGAACTCCTCCCCCAGGCGGGAGTCGTGCGCGAGCACGACCCAACTGTGCACCTCCAGACCGGCGTCCACCAGAGCCTCGGCGGCGGCGGCCCAGGGGTCCTCGCCCGGGGTCCAGTTCTGCCGTCGGGGCGCGGCCTCCCGCCCGGCCCAGCGCTTCTCGTCCGGCGGGTAGAGCACCGCGGCGTACGCAGCGGTGACGATCCGGGTCGTGGGATGGCGGGGGGTGAGGGCCCGGGTGGAGTGGTACGCCGAGGCGAGGGTCACCTGCTGGACACCGAGTCCCGCGATGCGGGCGGCGGCATCCGGGTCACCGACGACGTCCCAGGGGTAGAGGAAGGCCGAGGTCTTCACGCCCCGCCCTCCACGGCGCGCTCCGCCAGCAGGGCCCGGCCGTCGTCGATGATCTGCGCGAGTTCCTTGACGTGCGCGGCGGGCGGTTCGGTGAGCGGGGTGCGCACCTCGCCGACGTCGAGCCCTTGGAGCCGTACGGCCGCCTTGACCAGGGATACGGCGTAGCCGCGCCCCTTGGCGCGCAGTTCGACCAGCGGCCGGTAGAAGCGGTCCAGCAGGGCGTCGGCCAGCTCGTCGTCGCCCGATGCGAGCGCGCGGTAGAAGGCGAGCGCGATGTCGGGAGCGAAGGCGAAGACCGCGGAGGAGTAGAGCGTGACGCCGATGCCCCGGTAGGCGAGCCCGGTGAGTTCGGCGGTGGGCAGCCCGTTGAAGTACAGGAAGTCGCCGCCGGGCGACGCGGTGCGCACGGCGCTGACGATGCGCTGCATCAGGTCCAGGTCGCCGACACCGTCCTTGAGGCCGATGATGCCGGGCGTGCCGGCCAGGGCGACGACGGTCTCGGGGGTGAAGACGGCGTTGTCGCGCTGGTAGACGATCGTCTCCAGGCGGGTCGCCGCGGCGAGCGCGGTGTAGTGCGCGAGCAGTCCCCGCTGGTCGGCGACGACGAGGTACGGCGGCATGGCGAGGAGCCCGTCCGCGCCGGCCTCCTCGGCGAGCTCGGCGTACTGCACCGCCAGCGCGGTGCCGTAACCCGCGCCGGCGACGACGGGCACCTGTCCGGCTGTCTCCTCGACCGCCGCGGCGACGACCCGGCCGAACTCGGCGGGCGTCAGCGCGTGGAATTCACCGGTGCCGCAGCAAGCGAAGACGGCTGCCGCGCCGGCGTCGATCCCGGCTCGCACGTGACGGCGGAACGCGAGGAGGTCCACGTCCCCGTCCGGGCCGTACGCGGTGACGGGGAAGAAGAGCGGCCCGGCGACTTCGGTGAGCCGGGCGGCGAGGGGGGCTGAGGTCACGGGCGCTCCCTGAGCGAGTTCCGGGCGTACACAACTCTGATTGGTGTCCATATTTATGAACGACGTCACGCTAAAGCAGCGCCCGGGGGCCGGTCAAGGTGGAAACCGTGACACCCGAGGCGAGTTCGGCGCGGCCGCGAGCCCTTGACGAAGGCCGCCACCCCTCCCTACGTTGTCCACGCATGTGAATGTCATCCATGGATCTGGCGCGCTGCGGCTCAGTCTCGCCGCGCCGAGGAGGCCCAGTGCCCGGTTTGCCCGCTCCCCGCACGATCCTGCTCACCGGAGCCGCAGGCGGTCTCGGCACGCTGATGCGCGAACTGCTCCCCGCTTACGGCTACGAGCTGCGCCTCTTCGACCTCGTGCCGATCGAGGGCGAGCCGGACGCGATCACCGCCGACCTGGCCGACCGGGAGGCGCTGCGCGAGGCCGTACGCGGCGTCGACGCGATCATCCACCTCGCCGGCATCTCGCTGGAAGCCTCCTTCGACAAGATCCTGCGCGCCAACATCGAGGGCACGTACAACCTGTACGAGGCGGCCCGCGAGGAGGGCGTGCGCCGGATCGTGTTCGCCTCCTCCAACCACGCGATCGGCTGGACCCCCGCGCCGGTGGCCGGTGAGCCGCTGATCCCGGTGGACACCCCCCGGCGCCCCGACACCTTCTACGGCCTCTCCAAGTCCTTCGGCGAGGACCTGGCCCAGCTCTACCAGGACCAGCACGGCGTCGAGACCGTGTCGGTCCGGATCGGCTCCTGCTTCCGCGAGCCGACCTCGGTGCGGATGCTGTCGGTCTGGCTCAGCCCCGAGGACGGCGCCCGCCTCTTCCACGCGGCGCTCACCGCCCCGGACGTCGCCCACACCGTGGTCTACGGCTCGTCCGCCAACACCCGCCTGTGGTGGGACCTGTCGACCGCCCGGACCCTCGGGTACGAGCCGCAGGACGACTCGGAGCGGTTCGCGGAGAAACTGGTCGCCGAGTTCGGCGAGCTGGACCCGGACGACCCGGCCCAGACCCACGTCGGCGGCCCCTTCGTCACCGACCCGCCGATCTGGCCGTACTGAGCCGGCGGCCGGGCAGCCACGAGCGGGCCGGAAGGCGACGGGCCGGAGAGGGACGGGCCGGAAGGCGGCGGGCCGGAGGGGGACGGGCCGGCCGTAGGGGCGCGCGGGACTTCCGGCGTGCTCCCCCCGGACGGGTGAACCGTCACGGAAGGTAAGGGAACGGCAAAGCCGGGTCGTTCGTTACCCCGGTCATGACCGCAATGACCCCCGGCTCGAACATCCCTCTCTCCGCCGCCCGCGTGGCGGTGGACGTGACCGCCCCGGTGCGGCTCGACGTCTCGGGCCTGCTGCTCTCCGCCGACGGCAAGGTCCGCTCCGACGACGACTTCATCTTCTACAACCAGCCCTCGGGCCCCGGAGTGACCTACCGCTCCGGCGGCGGCACGGCGCCGGACTCGATCGTGGTGGACACCGCCGCGGTGCCGCCCGGCATCGAGAAGATCGTCGTCACCGCGAGCCCCGACGCGGCGGGCCAGAGCTTCCAGGGCATCGAGCCCACCGCCACCGTGCGCGACGCCGACAACGGCGGCGTCCTCGCCTCCTTCACCCCGCCGCGTCTGGGCGCCGAGACGGCACTCGTGGTCATCGAGATCTACCGCCGCCAGGGTGCCTGGAAGGCCCGCGCCGTCGGCCAGGGGTACGCCGACGGCCTGGCGGGCATCGCCACGGATTTCGGCGTGACCGTGGAGGAGGAGCCCGCCGCCCAGGCCGCTCCCCCGGCCCCGGCAGCCCAGGCCGCGTACCCGCAGGCAGCACCCGCGGACCCGAGGATCGCACCGCCGATGCCGCCGATGCCGCCCGCTCCCCCCGCCGCTCCCCCGGCCCCCGCGTCCTCCGGGAAGATCAATCTCGACAAGGGCCGGGTCAGCCTCCAGAAGAACCAGACGGTCTCGCTGGTCAAGGGCGGTCGTCCGCTGCTCTCGCAGGTCAAGATGGGCCTCGGCTGGGAGCCCGCGTTCCGGGGCAAGGACATCGACCTGGACGCCTCGGTGATCGCCTACGGCCCCGACCGCAAGCACCTCGACAGCTGCTACTTCGGGAAGCTGTCGATCCTCAACGGCGCGATCAAGCACTCCGGCGACAACCTCACCGGCGAGGGCGCGGGGGACGACGAGGTGATCGTCGTGGACCTCGGCCGCATCCCCGCCGAGGCCACCGGCCTGGTCTTCACGGTGAACTCCTTCACCGGCCAGAAGTTCACCGAGGTGGCGAAGGCGTACTGCCGCCTGCTCGACGCGGCCACCGGCGAGGAGCTGGTCCGCTTCGAACTGAGCAGCACGGAGCCGCAGACCGGCGTGATGATGGCCAAGCTCATCCGGCAGTTCACCGGTGAGTGGGAGATGACCGCGATGGGCGAGTACGTGAAGTCACGCACCGTACGCGGGATGGTGAAGCCGGCCGCCTCGGCGCTCTAGGGCCGCGAGGGGCACTGTTCGCCCCGGGAGGAGCGCCGTCCGGTGCGGTCCCGCGCTCAAGGCGGTCGGAAGTCTTCGGAGCGGAGCTGCCAGGGCTTCCGGCCGAGGCGCCGGGCGTGCGTGCCGACGAGGAGACGGGGCGGACCTTGCCGGGGGGGGCGGCCACCCGTCGGCCCCCTGGGGGGCGGCACGCGGCGGCAGACGCGAAGCAGCGGCCCCACAACGGCTTCCGGGGCACCTGGTGTCTCTCAGGTGCCCCGGTTGCGGGCGCTCTCCGGCGGACGGCCGCTCGTACCCGAGGGCATGTCCGTCCGGCACGCCCCTGAAGCTCTCAGAGCTTGGTCAGCTTGGAATACGGGCTCAGGATCCTCCCCTGACGCCCCGCGAAGTCGATGAGGACTGCGTCGTTGTCGCCCTCGACAGCGAGAACCCGCCCGAGGCCGAACTGGTCGTGCGACACCCGGTCGCCCACGTCGAAGCATTCGACCGGTGGGGCCGCCTGGGCCGGGCGGTTGAAGGGACTGGAAGGCAGGTGACGCCGGGATCCGGCTGACTGTTTCATTACCTTGAGTATGCGCCACCGGGACGCCCGGCGCTATGCCCGTTCCCGCCCTCGGCCCAGTAGTGCCG
>NZ_JBHWZJ010000433.1:0-5363 GCF_042728415.1 Streptomyces sp. NPDC060198
ACGCCCCGCTGCCGGGCCCCCCCCCCCCCCCCGGTGGGCGTAACGGAACCAACCGCGCCGGCCCGTCGCCGCCGGGTCCGCGCGGGTGCGGACACGACGGCGACGGGACCGCCGGTGGCGGGTTCGGGGACGAGGGTACGTGCCATGGGTCAGGCGCTCCTGAGCCGCGGGTCGATGACGGGGTAGAGCAGCTCCACCACGGTGGAGATCACGACGAAGACGAAGGCCGAGAGCAGCACCACGCCGATCACCACCGGCATGTCCTTGGCACTCACCGCCTGGAGGACGAGCGAGCCGATTCCGGGCCGGCCGAACACCGTCTCCACCAGCACCGCGCCCCCGATCAGGGACCCGGTGAGCCACCCCGTCAGGGTGAGCAGCGGCACCGCGCAGTGACGCAGTGCGTGTCGGAGCCGTACCGCCGTCCGCCCCACCCCGCGCGAGCGGGCGGTGACCACGAACGGCTGCTCCAGGGCGGCTTCGAGCCCCTCGCGCAGCACCTGCGCCAGCACCCCCGTGAGCGGGAGCGCCAGGGTGACGGCGGGCAGCACCAGCGAGGCGAAGCCCTCCGCCCCGGCGACCGGGAAGACGTGGAACCGGAAGGAGAAGACCGTCAGCAGCACGATCCCGACCCAGTAGGACGGGGTGGACGCCGAGATCAGCTCCCAGACGGAGGCGACCGCCCGGAAGGCGGGCCGCCGCCCGGCCGTCGCCACCGCGGAAGCCACCGCGAGGACGACGGCCAGGAGCAGGGCCGCCAGCGCCAGCTGCACGGTCGGCCAGAGCTGATTACTCATCAGCGACCATACCGGGCGCTGGAGTTGGTACGACTGCCCCAGGTCGCCCTGGAGGAGTCGTACCAGGTAGTGCAGGTACTGGTCGGCGACGGGCCGGTCGAATCCGTACTCCCTGGCGATCTCCGCCCGCACCTCGGGGGAGCCGGCGTTGGAGGGGCCGAGCAGGACGGAGACGGGGTCGCCGGGAATCAGCTGGAGGGTGAGGAACGCCAGGGTCGCCGCCCCCAGCAGCACGGCCACCCCCGAGCCCAGCCGCCGGGCGACCTGGGCGGCCAGGGCCGTCGCCGACGCCGTCACTTCTTGGCCAGCCAGGCGTCGTAGTAGGTCAGCCAGTTGCTCGCGTTGAACGTGAGCCCCTTCACCTTGTCGGACTGCCCGACGAGGGAGACCTGCGTGTACAGAGGGACGACGACCGCGAGATCGATGCCCCGCTGCTGCACCTTCGGGTAGACGTCGGCGCGGGTCTTCTCGTCCAGCGTCGCCCGGCCCTGGTCCGTCCACTTGTCGAAGGACGGGTCGGTGAGGAAGGTCGCGTTGATGCCGCCCTTGGCGGGCGCACTGCCGGAGTTGAAGAAGAGCCACAGCACGTCCGGGTCGAACCGGGGCCAGCTGAGGTCGATGATGTTCGCCTTGCCGCCGTAGACCTGGGTGTTGTACGTGCCGATGTCCAGGTTCGGCCGCTTGACCTCGACGCCGATCTTCTTCAGGTCCGCCTGCACGGCCTGCCCGAGGACGTCACGTCCCTCGCGCGTCGCCTGGATGGACAGCTGCGGCCACTCGACGGTGAGCCGCTTGCCCGCCTTGGTGCGGTACCCCTCGGCGTCCTTGCCGGTCCAGCCGGCCTCGTCGAGCAGCTGGGCCGACAGCTTCGGGTCGTAGGGCCAGCTCCCCTCCAGGGACTTGTCGTAGTTCGGGGTGGTGGGGCTGATGGGGCTCCATGCGCGGGGGTACTGGCCGAAGGTGACGGTCTTCACGTCCTGTTCGACGTCGATGCCGCGCTGGATCGCCTTGCGCACCCGGACGTCGTCGAGCGGCGCGAGCGAACCGTTGAGCCAGAGGTTGTAGTTGCCGCCCGGGTTGGCGCGGGAGATGAGATCGAGGCCGGGGGTGGCCTTGAGCGTGGTGACGTTCTGCGGCGGAATGGCCTTCGCCACCTGCACCTGACCGCTCGTCAGCGCTCCGGCGCGCACCGAGGCGGTGGGCAGGAAGCGGACGACCACCTTGTCGAGGTAGGCGGCGCCGGTGTGCGTCGCCGTCTTCGGGGCCCACGCGTAGTCCGGGTTGCGGGTGAGCGTCGCCGACTGGCCCTTGGTGTAGGCGCTGAAGACGAAAGGACCGCTGCCCACGTCGGCCGGACCGCCGGCGGCGAGCTTGCCCGAGCCGGCCTTGAGCGCCTCGGGGGAGTAGAAGCCCAGATACGTGGTGCTGGCCGCCTGGAGGAAGGGGGCGAACGCCTTGGAGAAGTTGACCTTCACCGTCTGCGGGTCGACGACGTCGGTACCGGTGTAAGGGCCGAGCAGGTTCGCCGCGTACAGCGACTTGGTCTCCTTGGCCACGATGTGGTCGAAGTTGGCCTTCACGACCGACGCGTCGAACTTCGAGCCGTCGGTGAAGGTGACGTCGTCGCGCAGGTGGAAGGTGTAGCTCTTGAAGTCGTCCGACACCTCCCACTTGGTGGCCAGCCACGGGTGGAACTTCCCGTCGGAGTCCTGCGAGACCAGCGAGTCGAACACCCCGCGCGCGATCTCCGCGGTCACGTCCTGCGTGCTGGCGTGGATGTCCCAGGAGACGGGCTCGGTGTCGACGGCGGTGGTGAGCGTCCCGCCCGACACCGGCTTGCCCGAACCCGCCGCCTCGGCGGTGGTGTCTCCGCCGGACGAGCAGGCGGAGAGGAGAAGGAGACCGCTCACCCCCACCGCGAGGGTGCGGCCGAGTCTGGACAGGGTGGGACGCATGGCGGAACTCCAGGAGTGGGTGTCCCCGCGGGGGCGGGAGAGGAGAGGGGAGGCGGGGGAGGGGGGTTGCGTCGACTCAGTCACGCGGAGCTCCCGAGGCGAGAGCGGCGGCGCCGACGATCTGCAGGGAGGCGTCCTCGCCGGGCGCGTGCACCCCGACGGACTGGATGTCGCGGAAGTGCCGCTCCAGCGGATTGCCCTGGGCCAGCCCCGGGTTTCCGAGCAGGCGCACCGCGGTCTGGACCGCGGTGGTGACATGGCGTACGACCAGTACCTTCGACGCCAGGGCGTCGGCACCCGATACCGGCAGGCCCCGGTCGACCCGGTCCGCCGTCGCGAAGATCAGCTGCTCGGCGGTGGAGAGCAGCGTCTCGATCTCGCCGGCGGCCTGACGGAACCGGTCCGTCGTGGCCAGCGGACGGCCGAGCGCTGCGGGCACCCGCTCGTGACCCCACGTGGTCGTGAAGCTCTGCGCGGCCCGCGCCACCCCCAGGTACAGGGAGGAGGAGAGCAGCATGGTGATGCTGCCCGGCAGAGTGCCGGGGGCCGGCGGCGTGCCGGGGTGTTCCAGCTCGTGCACGTACTCGGCGGGGATCTCGACGTCCCGGAACTCCACCTCGTGGCTTCCCGTGGCGCGCATCCCCAACTGGAACCAGGTGGGCACGATGTCGATGCCGGGCGTACCGCCGGGGACGACGAAGTTGCCCACCCGGGGGGAGGGTTCGTCGGTCACCGCCCAGACCAGGAAGTAGCTGAGGCCTTCCGCGCCGGTGACGAACCGCTTGCGTCCGCTGATCGACCAGCCGTTGGCCGTACGCCGTGCGACGGTCGCCGGCAGGCCGTGGGTGGACGAACCCAAGTCGGGTTCCGCGCGGGCGTGGTTGAGCAGCGTCGGACGCTCGGCGGACTCCGCGAGCACTCGGGCGTAGAGCTCCTGGGGCCACGGGCTCCGCGTCTGGAGCAGGTGCGGGACTATGGTCATGCCGGCGATGAGCGCCGTCGACGGATCGCCGCGACCCGCCGCCAGGAGGATCTTCGCGACCTCGGTGAAGGTTGCCCCGGCCCCGCCGTGGCGGGCGTCCACTCCGGCAGTCAACAGCCCCTTCTCGTGCAGCAGTTGAATGGACTTGTGAGGAAAGGCCCCGGTTCGGTCGTACTCGGCGGCGTTGGCCGCGAGCGAGGCGGTCACCTCGTCCAGGCGGTCGAGATCGGCGGCCGGCAGCCGGCTTTCGGTGGTCTGGCTCATCGGCCCTCCAGCGCGGCGGGGAGGGAGAGTTCACGGGCCATGGGTGTGTCCTTGGTCTTGTGTCGGGGCAGTTGTCCGGCCACGTGGGGCGGCGCGGCGGGCAAAGGGCGTGACGGTGCTCCGGGTCGCGCGTCACCGCCGGGCCGCGAGGGACCCGGGCGTACGGCGGACGTGGGGGGCTGAGAACGTGATTCGGAAAGGGTGCGCGACGGTGCGCGGCCGTGCGGAGGGAGTGGTGCTCACCGGAGGCCGGCGGGACCTACGCGTCGTCTCAGCGACAGCTGGTCGACCAGACCTTCCCGAAGTCCACGACTCGGCACTGCGTCAGACGGGACGTCAGGTGTTCGCCGAGTCCGCGGTGGCATGCGGCAGCGCCGGCCGGGTACCGGCTGGACTCCCTCACCATCTCAGGCCTGAACATGGCACTGAGCATGCAGGAACACTGCACTCTGCGTCCAATGCCGAATACTGATCGAGACCGATCGCGTTTCCTTATCGATCGCGTTCGGCCTGTGCGGGCCGTGCGTGGGCCCGGGCGCCGCCGCCTGTGCGGGCGGCCGTTCCCGCAGGCTCCGGGGGTGTCGGGCGTGCGGGAACGGTACGGCACGGCTGCCGATCGGGGTAGATCCTCCTCGCGTCCCGGGCCGTCCTCCGTGCCGCCGGGGGCGGCGGCCGTGTTCGGGGGCCGGCCGCGCGACTCCCGGGTCGACGACGGAGCGGTTTCCACGGCGGCGGCGGGCGAGGCTGACCGGGGCGGGATGTCAGGGCCGCCGCGATCGGGTGGCGCACCATTACGGCGAGCCCGCCCGCGCCCGGTGCCGCGGAGGCGGGCTCCGGGCGTCGCGACCGCCATGTGTCCGATGCCGGGACGACGCCTCGACCTCCGTGCCTGGAAGGGGGGTGGCGGCGCCGATTGAGCCGATCAGGGTCAGGGTGCGCGCATGTGGATCAAGTCCGCCATCCGTTCAGGTGCATACCCTTCCCGACGGCTTTCAGTGATGTGTGAAAAGGGTGATTATGCGGTGAAAGCACCACTCGTTACGACCCGCAAAGGGAGTACACATGCTTCGCCGTATCGCGATCACAGTGGCCACCGTCGCCGCTGCCGGGCTGATGGCCGCAGGTCCTGCCGCCGCCCACGGCAACGACAATGGCGGCGAGTCCGTCGAGGTCGCCGCGGGCTACCTGCAGGCCGAGGCTTCTCACGAGAAGGCCGACTACCTCAACCTCGGTGGCCCGTACGGAATCACGTACGCCTCGGAAGAGCGCGACGCCGCCGCGTTCGAGGCCGGCTTCTTCTGGGCTCAGTACCTGAACAACAACTGACCCGTTCGTCCCGGTGCGGGGCCCGCTCCCTTGGGGGAG
>NZ_JBHWZJ010000434.1:0-5352 GCF_042728415.1 Streptomyces sp. NPDC060198
GGGGCGCGACCGTGCGCCCGTCCCACCGGCCCGGAGACCTGGCGGGGTACCGCTTACTTCTTGACGTACTTCGCGAACTCCGGCACGACGTTGTCGATCGCGTAGGTGGTCGAGAGGATCGAGTCGGTGGCGAACGCCTGACTCAGACCGTCCTGGTCGAAGACCATCGCGTGGCCGTCGGCGACCGCGGGGATCTTCTTGTACAGGGCGTCGGAGGTGACCTGGGCCGGCTTGAGACCGATCGGCGCGGTGACGATCAGGTCGGCGTCGAACTGGTCGAGGTTCTCCTCGGAGACGCTGACCGAGAACGCGTCACCGGCCTGCTTCTCGATCACCGGGTTGTTCTTGAAGCCGAGCCGCTCGACGAAGTCGACGCGGCCGGTGCCCGAGACGTACGCGCCCCAGCCGACCGAGGTCTTGGAGGCGAGGGTGACCGTCTTGTCCTTGAACTCGGGGTGGGCCTTCGCCGCGGCGGCGAACTTGTCCTCGACGCCCTTGATCAGCTTGTCGCCCTCGGCCTTCTTGCCGAGAGCGGTGGAGACCATCTGGGTCTGCTGCTCCCAGGACAGCTTGTACTGGTCGCCGCCCTTCGGGACGCCGATGACCGGGGCGATCTTGCTGAGGGTGTCGTAGCGGGTCTGGTCACCGCTGGACTTGGTGTCGAGGATCAGGTCGGGCTTGAGGGCCGCGATCTTCTCGTACTCCGGCTCCATGGTGCCGATCTTCTCGGGGCTCTTGGTGTAGAGGCCCTTGGCCCACGGGCCGACGCCGTCGCCGCCGAAGGCCAGCCAGTCGCTCTCGCCGACCGGCTGCACGCCGAGGGCGAGCGCGGTCTCCGCGTCGCCCCAGCCGAGTGCGACGACCCGCTTGGGCTGCTCCTTCACCGTGATGGAGCCGAACTTGGTGTCGACGGACACCGGGAAGGCGCCGGTGGAGGCGGCTGCGGAGGCCGACGTGTCCTTGGCGGAGTCGTCGGAGTCGTCGGAGGAGCAGCCGGTCGCGCCGATCAGCACGGCGGCGAGCGGAAGCGCCAGCAGGCCGAGGGAGGCACGGGAGCGGGTGGGGGTACCGGAACGACGGGCAAGGGGGTTCCGGAGACGCACGTTCTTCATGCCCATGAGGTTAGCCTAACCTTAATTCACGCGACGCACAGGGGTACGATAAGCCCAACTCGCCCTACTTCAGGGCGAGTCGGACCGTCGCGCGGAGACCCAGGGCGTGTGTCGAAAGTGGCGCCGTCCGCCCGCGGGGCGGGTCCGGCTGCGTCCGGTGCGTGCGATCACGGCGGAGGTGATCCCGACCACGCGGCAAGCGTGCGTGCCGGGCGTCGCCGGACAGGCGGGATTTTCGACACACGCCCAGGGGCTCGGGGCGCGCTCAGGCGGCGGGCGCGTCCTGACGAGCGGCGGCCGGCACGTGGTGGCGGCCGATCGGCACGATCATCGGGGTGCCGGAGGCCGGGTCGGGGACGACCGAGCAGCGCATCCGGAAGACCTCGGTGACCAGTTCCCCGGTCACGATCTCGGTGGGGCGGCCCTCGGCGACGATCCGGCCGTCCTTCATCGCGACCAGGTGATCGGCGTACCGACAGGCGAGGTTCAGGTCGTGCAGCACGGCGACCATCGTCACCCCGCGCTCGCGGTTGAGGTCGGTGAGCAGGTCGAGGACGTCCAGCTGGTGGCTGATGTCGAGATAGGTGGTCGGCTCGTCGAGCAGCAGTACGTCGGTGTGCTGGGCGATCGCCATGGCGATCCAGACGCGCTGGCGCTGGCCGCCGGAGAGCTCGTCGACCGGGCGCTCGGCGAGCTCCAGCACGTCGGTGGCCACGAGCGCCTCGGCGACCGCCGCGTCGTCCTCGGCGGTCCAGGAGCGCAGCCAGCCCTGACGCGGGTAGCGGCCCCGGCCGACCAGGTCGGCCACGGTGATGCCCTCGGGGGCCACCGGGGTCTGCGGGAGGATGCCGAGGATTCCGGCGACCGACTTGGTCGGCATCGACCGGATGTCCTTGCCGTCCAGCAGGACCGTTCCCGCCGAGGGGGCGAGGAGCCGGGCCAGGGACCGCAGCAGGGTGGACTTCCCGCAGGCGTTGGGGCCCACGATCATCGTCACCTTGCCCGGCGGGATGTCGATGTCGAGATCCTCGACGATGTGCCGGCTGCCGTATCCGAGGCGCAGTCCACGCGCTCCCAGGCTGTGTTCCGCGCTCACGCGGTGCTCCCTTCCTGCTGGTCCTGCTTGCGCGGACAGTGGTGGCGGTCGGACGTCGGGCGGATCATCCGCCCTGTCCCGAACGGTTGGCGCGGATCAGCAGCCACATCAGGTACGGGGCACCGATCATGCTGGTGACGACGCCGACGGGCAGTTGGCCGGAGGCGCCGACGGGTAGCTCCACGAGGTCCAGCACGTGCTGCGCGGCGAAGTCGGCGACCAGCACCAGCAGGGCGCCGGTCAGCCCGGAGGCGACCAGCGAGGCACCCCGCCCGGGGGCCAGTCGGCGGGCGACGGGCGCGGACACGAAGGCGACGAAGCCGACCGGTCCTGCTGCGGCGGTCGCCACCCCGGCCAGGGCGACGGCGCAGCAGAGCAGCTGGAGCCGGCCCCGCTGGGTCCGGGCGCCCAGGCCGGCGGCGGTGTCGTCGCCGAGCTGGAGCACGGGCATCTGCCGGGCCGCCAGGAAGAGCAGCGGCAGCAGGACGACGAGCGCCCAGGCCAGGGGCCGCAGCAGGTCCCAGGAGCGGCCGTTGAGACTGCCGGTGAGCCAGAGCAGCGCCGACTGCGCCTCGGTGACCTCGGAACGGGTCATCAGGTACGAGACCACGCTGGACAGCCCGGCGCCGATCCCGATGCCGACGAGGACGAGCCGGGCGCCGGTCACTCCGCGCCGCCAGGCGAGTGCGTAGATCAGCGCGGCGGTGAACAGCGCTCCGGCCAGCGCGAAGACGGAGAGCAGCATCCCGCTGACCGCGAACAGCGAGGAGGCGAGCACCGCGGCGACGGAGGCTCCCGAGCTGATGCCGATGACGTCGGGGCTGGCCAGCGGGTTGCGCAGCAGGCTCTGGAAGACCGCGCCGGAGAGCCCGAAGGCGGCCCCGACCAGGATGGCCATCAGGGCGCGGGGCATCCGCAGCTCGCCGACGATGAACCAGGTGGCCGCGTCGGCGCGCCCGGTGAGGGCGGCGAACACGTCGGAGAGGGGTATCGCCATGTCCCCGTACGCCAGCGAACCGCACAGAGCGGCGACGATGGCGACGGCGAGGACCACGCAGACCAGGAGGTAGCGGGCACGGCCGTTGCGGCGCACCCGGACGACCTCGCGCACCGCCCCGGCGGGGGCGGACACGGAAGGGGTGGCGGCGGGGGCGGTCACAGTTCCACCAGCTTCCGTCGGCGGACCAGGATCACGAAGGGGACGCAGCCGATGACGGCGGTGACGATGCCGACCTGCACTTCGGCGGGCCGGGCGACCAGACGGCCGACGATGTCGGCGACGAGCAGCAGGATCGGGGCGAGCACCGCGCTGTAGGCGAGGACCCAGCGGTGGTCGGGGCCGGTGATCAGCCGGGCGGCGTGCGGGACGACCAGCCCGACGAACCCGATGGGTCCGGCGATCGCGGTGGCCGCGCCGCAGAGCAGGACCACCGCGAGGGCGGAGGCGGCGCGGGACACGCCCACCCGCTGGCCGAGTCCCCGGGCGACGTCGTCGCCGAGGGCGAGGGCGTTGAGCTGGGGGCCGAGGGCGAGGGCGAGGAGGGAGCCGGCCACGATGAAGGGGAGTACCTGCCAGAGCGCGTCGGTCTCCCGTCCGGAGAGCGACCCGACCTGCCAGAAGCGGAACTGGTCGAAGGTCTTGCTGTCGGTCAGCAGTACCGCGGTGGTGAGCGAGCCGAGGAAGGCGGTCGTGGCGGCCCCGGCTAGCGCCAGTTTGACCGGGGTGGCGCCTTCCCTGCCGATCGAGCCGACCCCGTAGACGAAGAGGGCGGCGAGCAGCGCGCCGCCGAAGCCGAACCAGATGTACTGCCCGGGGGCGGTGAGGCCGAGGACCCCCATGGCGAGGACCACGGAGACGGAAGCTCCGGCGTTGACGCCGAGCAGGCCGGGGTCGGCCAGAGGATTGCGGGTGACGCCCTGCATGAGCGCTCCGGCGAGACCGAGGGCGACTCCGGCGAGGATTCCGGCGCAGGTGCGCGGGATGCGGACCGTCCGGACGATGACGTCGGTGCGCCGGGCGTCGTCGGGGCTGACCAGTCCGTGCCACACGTCGGCGAGGGGTACGTGTCCCGATCCGACGGCGAGGCTGACCGCCGCGATCAGTACGAGGACCACCAGCGCGGCCACCAGGCCGCCGGCGAGTGCGGGGCGGGAGCCCTTGCGGCGGAGACCACCGGCCGGCGGTGCGGTACGCGCCGAGGGCAGGGTGGCGGAGGCCGGGGTCACCGGGCACCTGTCGCGGTGGCCGGTATCGCATCCGGCATCGTTCGCTCCTCAACGGGCTCCGCGTAAAGCCGGCAACCGGTTCCACGCAGGGGGAATGCCCGCCAGGAGATAACCCGAGGGCCTACAGTAAGGTGACCCTAACATTGTAAGCATGTACGGAAAAAACCGGTCTGGGTCACCATGCCGCACCGGCTGACCGTACGGATCCAGCCATCCACGGGTACCCGGCGAGGGCGACCTCCGTCCGTACGTACCGCCAGGCCACCTGCCAGGAAGTCGTCTTGCACCCCAGCACCGCAGCGCCCGCCGTCGTACCGTCCGCCACCCCGCTCCCCCGCGACGGCTGGGTCGAACTCACCGCCCCCGGGGAGTTGACCGAACTCCTCGGCGCCCCGCACCCGATCGTCATCGAGAAGGTCCACGACAGACTGACGGAGGAGGACCTCCGGCTCATCGGACGGTCCCCGCTCTGCACGATCGCCACCTCGGACGCGGCGGGCAACTGCGACGCCTCCCCGAAGGGCGGGGAGCCGGGGTTCACGCTCGTCCTGGACGAGCGCACCCTCGCACTGCCGGACCTGCCGGGCAACCGCCGCTCGGACGGCTTCCGCAACATCCTGCAGAACCCGCACGTGGGCCTGCTCTACTTCATACCCGGCGTCATGGACGTGCTGCGGGTCAACGGCCGCGCCCGGGTGCTACGGGACGCGCCGTTCTTCGGTGAACTGGCCGACGCGAAGGGCGCCCGGCCGCAGCTGGCGCTGCTGGTCGAGATCGACGAGATCTTCCGGCACTGCCCGGCGTCCCTGCGCCGCTCGGGCGTCTGGAAGCCGGACACGTGGGGCGCCGGCGCGCCGCCCGCGATTCCCGGGCAGCGCGGCTGAGGCGACCCGGCGCGGCGCGAGGGAACACGTCCCC
>NZ_JBHWZJ010000435.1:0-5335 GCF_042728415.1 Streptomyces sp. NPDC060198
GTACGGCACCAGGGCCCCTAAGGAACTGCTAAACCATCGGCCGGCTTCGGTACGGCGCCGGCCTTCTTGTTCCGCACCGTCTCGCGGCGGATGGCCGCCGCGGGTGCGGGGATCGCGTGTGTGTGACCGGAGACCACCTCACTCCTCGATGTCCTGCGGTACCCGGGCTCGACAATCCGCCCGGGCGATCCTGATGGTGCCCGTCCCTCCGTTCTTCCCTCCGGGGCGGCCCGCTCGTCGAGCGGACCGTGTACGGCAGGTGCGAGCGGCCCGCTCGTCGAGCGGACCGTGTACGGCAGGTGCCGCGAACCGTCGTCGCCGCGCACCTGTGCCGCGCTGCGGTACTTCTTTCGGCGGCCCCTGATCGCTGCGGGCCACTCGGTCCGGTCGTCAGCCCCGTCGCCCTTCATGCGCCTGTCCTGGCTCCGGGGCTCCACCACCGCACCGACTGCGTACTGCTGTTGTGTGCGTACCGCTGCCCGGCAGTTCGTCTCTGCCGGGCCCTGCTGTCTCTCTGGGCTACGTGAGAAACCCTAGCCACACCACTCATCAATGTCTACTGTCACCGTTGTAGATTTCTTCGCCATGTCCGGGGAAGTATTCGTCCTGTGGTGTCGTGGACCGGATCCGCCCGCAGGGTGTGGCCCGGGGCGCTGGATCGCGACCGGTCTGCGGGGCCTTGCTCTCTGTCGGACCGGGGTGTGGGGTGGCGGCATGACCGGACTCGGACCCATCACCTGGCCGCCTGCCCCGATCAGGACCGGGAGGCTCGTACTCCGCGAGTCAGAGGTGCGGGACCGCGCGCTGTTCGTCGCACTGCTGTCGTCGTCGGAAGCCCACACCTACCTCGGCGGTCCCCGCCCGCGTGCTGAACTCGAACGTGCTCTGCCTGCGGTGCCCGAGCGGTGGCCGGGAAGCTTCGTCGTCGAACTCGACGGGACGATGATCGGCCAGATCCTGCTCAGGAGAGCAGCGGAGCACCGCCGCCCGGCTGCCGCGGGAAAGGTCGACCTCGGCTACCTGTTCCTTCCGCGCGCGTGGGGATCCGGGTACGCCACCGAGGCGTGCACGGCGGCGCTCGACTGGATCGGCGGCGCCCTTCCCGGTGAGCCCGTGGTGCTCGCCACCCAGACCGCCAACGCCGGATCGATGCGCCTCGCGGCGAAGCTGGGCTTCACCGAGGTGGAGCGGTTCCACGCCTGGGGCGCCGAGCAGTGGCTCGGTCGGCGACCGCCGGTCGTGCCGGCCGGCTGACGCCAGGGCGCGCAGGCGCGGAACGGACGCTCTCCGCCGGCCCGGCCGGACGTGCGCGGCATGATCGAGGTCGTGGAGAATGCGACGGTGGGGGTGCGGCGTGAGGGATTGGCGGACCGATCCGACGTTCGCGATGTGCGCGGCGCTGGTGGACGGAGCGGACCTCGAGTCGTTCGTCGGAGGCGCGTTCGACGTACGGGCGGTGGTGGCTGACATCCCGCCCCGGGCCCTGCGCGGGTTGCTCCTGGACGCCGTGCCGTGGGGGAACTTCCCCCACGGTGACGCTGCCCGCGCGGCCGTCCGTCTGCTGTGCACCGGCGAGGGCTCCGCTCTCGGCGCGACGGACGTGCTGGGCGGACTGTGCGCGAACGACAGCCGGGCCGCCGCCGCCCTCGCCGTACCGTTCCTGATTCCCGTCGCCGTCGACGGCCGCCACCCTCACCGTGCCGCCGCCCTCGCCGTACTCTCCGGTCCGGCCCGCGCCCGTCACCATGGCGTGGCCTCCCGCGACGAATTCCTGCTCCACCGCCACGATCCCCGGCGCCACGCCCCCGGCGACTACGACGACTACGGCGTCGAGGTGACGGGCTATCCGGCAGGCTGGTCGGTGGCCGCAGCCCGAGCCGCGATCACCGCCGGAGCCCCCGTGCTCCTGCCGCTTCTCGACGACTCCGACCCCGCCCTCCGCATGGATGCGGCCTATGCCCTGGCCACCGCCGCCGACCCCGGCCACACGGTCCGGACCGCCCTCGCCGGCAGGTTCGCCATCGAGCGCGACGCCATGGTCCGCGCCGCCCTGCTCCTCGCCGTCGCCGAGGCGGCCCGGGCTCACGGACACCCGCAGGCCGTGCCGTGGTTCCGCGAACGGTGGTTGGACGGGGCGGAGGCACCCGAAGTCCGTCTGGTCGCGGCGATCAGCCGACTCTGCCTCACGGACGAGCCCGTCCCCGAGGACCTCCGCCGGGCCATCGGCCCCCTCGTCACGGATGGACGCGCGCACGCCATGGACGCCCTGCCGTGGATGTCCGCCGCCGCCGGAACCGGTGAACCGGGACTCCTGCGCTGCATTCGCCGCATGCTCCACCCCGAGGAACCCGAACCGGACGACGAAGACCTCCGGTCCTACTTGCCGTGAGCGAGGTCGTCGGTCCGTCCGTGGATCTCCGGCAACCTCGACCCGCAGTGGACGGCTGTCGCGTGCGATCGGTCCCTGTATCCAGCACGGAGATTGCCGCGTGCGTCACGTCCGGTTGGTGTCGTCCTCCGCTCTGCCCGTACATCCGAGGCGGACGCCGTAGCTCCGAACCGCCCGGCTCGATGAACCCGGACCTCGAATCCGTAGGAGGGAGGCCTGCCGAACTACTCGGGACTACGTCCGCCACGCGATCCATCACCTGCCAACCGGGCACCCCGATGCAAGGTCACCCAGACCGACGCACCTCGTACGCGGCTTCGGTCCGGAAGGTGCGGGGTCCATCCGCACAGGACGGCAACTCCCCGATCGCTCACAGCGAACACTCCGCGGGGAACATTCTCCGGCTCACAAGCATTGAGCGTGCATAGCTCAACTTGACTGCCGAAGGGAAGATCATGGCTACCGACACCAAGGCGTCCACCCCGTTCGACCTGCCCGTGCTGCCGCTCGACGACGAAGTCGTGCTGCCGGGCATGGTGGTTCCTCTCGATCTTTCCGACAGCGAGGCCCGCGCCGCCGTGGAGGCCGCGCAGGCCGCCGCCGGTGAGGGCAGCAAGCCCGAGGTGCTTCTTGTTCCGCGCATCGACGGCAGATACACGGGGACCGGTGTCCTCGGTACGGTCGAGCAGATCGGGCGGCTCTCCGACGGGGACCCCGGGGCGATCGTGCGGGCCCGTTCGCGGGTGCGGATCGGCGCGGGTACGAGCGGTCCGGGGCGGGCCCTCTGGGTCGAGGCGACGCGGATCGACGAGAACGTGCCCGACCCGCTGCCGGGCGCTGTCGCCGAGCTGGTCAAGGAGTACAAGGCGCTCGCCACCACCTGGCTGAAGAAGCGGGGGGCCTGGCAGGTCGTCGACCGGGTGCAGCAGATCGAGGGCGTCTCCGCGCTCGCCGACAACTCCGGGTACTCGCCCTTCCTGACCACCGCGCAGAAGGTGGAGCTGCTGGAGACCACGGACGCCGTCGCCCGGCTGAAGCTCGCCGTGCGGTGGCTCGGCGAGCACCTCGCCGAGCAGGATGTGGCCGAGTCCATCGCGAAGGACGTCCAGGAGGGCGTCGACAAGCAGCAGCGCGAGTTCCTGCTGCGGCGCCAGCTCGACGCCGTGCGCAAGGAACTGTCCGAGCTCAACGGCGACCCGGGGGACGAGTCCGACGACTACCGCACCCGGGTCGAGGCCGCCGACCTGCCCGAGCACGTCCGTGAGGCGGCGCTCAAGGAGGTCGAGAAGCTGGAGCGTTCCTCCGACCAGAGCCCCGAGGGGTCCTGGATCAGGACCTGGCTGGACACCGTCCTGGAGCTGCCCTGGAACGAGCGGACCGAGGACGCGTACGACATCCCGGGCGCGCAGGCGACCCTGGACGCCGAGCACGCCGGGCTCAGGGACGTGAAGGAACGCATCACCGAGTACCTCGCGGTCCGCAAGCGACGGTCCGACCGGGGTCTCGGCGTCGTCGGCGGGCGGCGCGGCGGAGCCGTGCTGGCTCTCGTCGGGCCTCCCGGGGTCGGGAAGACCTCGCTCGGGGAGTCCGTCGCGCACGCCATGGGGCGCAAGTTCGTCCGGGTCGCGCTCGGCGGCGTCCGGGACGAGGCGGAGATCCGGGGCCACCGGCGTACGTACGTCGGAGCGCTGCCGGGGCGCATCGTCCGGGCGATCAAGGAGGCCGGCTCGATGAACCCGGTCGTGCTGCTCGACGAGATCGACAAGGTCGGCTCGGACTTCCGGGGCGACCCGGCCGCAGCCCTGCTCGAAGTGCTGGACCCGGCGCAGAACCACACCTTCCGGGACCACTACCTGGAGGTCGAACTCGACCTCAGCGACGTGGTCTTCCTCGCCACCGCCAACGTCCTGGAGTCCATCCCGGAGGCGCTGCTCGACCGCATGGAGCTGGTCCGGCTCGACGGGTACACCGAGGACGAGAAGGTCGTCATCGCCCGCGACCACCTGCTCCCGCGCCAGCTGGAGCGGGCCGGCCTGGAGAAGGACGAGGTCGTGCTGGAGGACTCGGCGCTGCGCAAGCTGGCCGGCGAGTACACCCGTGAGGCGGGCGTCCGGAACCTGGAGCGGGCCGTCGCCCGGCTGCTGCGGAAGGTCGCGGCCCAGCACGAACTGGGCGACCGGGAGCTGCCGTTCACGGTCACCGACGCCGATCTGCGGGGACTGATCGGACGGCCGCACCACGTGCCCGAGTCCGCGCAGGACCCGGCCGAACGCCGGACCGCCGTACCGGGCGTGGCCACCGGCCTCGCGGTCACCGGAGCGGGCGGTGACGTCCTCTTCGTGGAGGCCTCGCTGGCCGACCCGGAGACCGGGGCGTCCGGACTGACCCTCACCGGGCAGCTGGGCGACGTGATGAAGGAGTCCGCGCAGATCGCGCTGAGCTTCCTGCGCTCGCACGGCGCGGAGCTGGAGCTGCCGGTCGCCGATCTCAAGGACCGGGGCACCCACATCCACTTCCCGGCGGGCGCGGTCCCGAAGGACGGTCCGAGCGCCGGCATCACCATGACGACGGCGCTGGCCTCGCTGCTCTCCGGGCGCTTGGTCCGCACGGACGTGGCGATGACCGGTGAGGTCTCGCTGACCGGGCGGGTCCTGCCGATCGGCGGCCTGAAGCAGAAGCTGCTGGCGGCCCACCGGGCCGGGATCACCACCGTGGTGATCCCCAAGCGGAACGAAGCCGATCTGGACGACGTCCCGGCCGAGGTCCTGGAGACGCTGGAGGTGCACCCGGTGACCGACGTCCGCCAGGTGCTGGAGATCGCCCTGGCCCCGGTCGGCGCCGTTGCCGGGGAAGGTGCCGAGAAAGGCGCGGGGGAGAAGGTTCCGGCCGCGGCGTGAGCGGCACGGCGTGACGGACGTGCCGCCGCGCGCGTGACCGGTACGGAAC
>NZ_JBHWZJ010000436.1:0-5301 GCF_042728415.1 Streptomyces sp. NPDC060198
CCCCCGTCGCCTTCAGGCCACCAGCTCGCCGAAGGACTCCTTCTCGTCACGTCCGAAGCTGAGGACCTCGTCCTCGCGCAGCCGGCGGAGCGACCCAGCCCGTACGACCCCGCCGTTCCCCCGTCGCTCGCCGTTTCCCCCCGGAGCGGCGAGCTCCGTCGTTCCCCCGTGTCCCCGTTGCCCGCCGTTTCCCCCCGGAGCGGCGGGCCCCGTCGTTCCCCCGTCGCCTTCAGGCCACCAGCTCGCCGAAGGACTCCTTCTCGTCACGTCCGAAGCTGAGGACCTCGTCCTCGCGCAGCCGGCGGAGCGACCGCCAGATGCTGGACTTCACCGTGCCGACACTGATGTCGAGGATGGCCGCGATCTCCGGGTCGGTGCGCCCCTCGTAGTAGCGCAGGACCAGCATGGTGCGCTGGAGTTCGGGCAGCCGGGCGAGCGCCTGCCAGAGCACCGTGCGCAGTTCCGTGCCGCGCATCGCGTCCGAGTCGCCGACCGTCTCCGGCAGTTCCTCGGTCGGGTACTCGTTGAGCTTGCGCCGGCGCCAGGCGCTGATGTGCAGGTTGGTCATGGTGCGGCGCAGGTAGCCGCCGACCGCGGCCTTGTCGCTGATCCTGTCCCACGCCCGGTACGTCGAGAAGAGGGCGCTCTGCAGCAGGTCCTCGGCCTCGAACCGGTCGCCGGTCAGGTGGTAGGCGGTCGCGTACAGGGAGGCGCGGCGCTCCTGGACGTAGGCCGTGAACGCCGCTTCGGCGTCCTCGGCTCCCGTCCGGGGCGTCCGCTCCCCCGTATTGCCCTCCCCGTACGCGCTTCCCCCGTGTCCCCCGTACGTTCCCCCGTACGTGCCCGGTCCGTCCCCCGTGACATCGGCGACCGCCGTCGTGGCCGGGTGCTGACGCCCGGTGCTGCGAACGCACCCCCGCCCGTTCACCGCACCGGACTTGTCCGGACCCCGTCCGAGGTCGTGGAGACGCGTGACAACCGCGCTTGAGCTGGTGCGTTGCAGTTGCAGTGCGTTCATCGTGCGCCTCCCCGTCGGTGGAGTCCGTTCGAACCGTGTGCCATTGAGTCTGGCCGCGCAGTTTCACGCCACTGTCCGCCGACTGTCACAGAGCTGTCACAGGCCTCGTGGGGTCGTAACCGTCACAACCGAGGGTTCTCCGGGGCCACTCACGCGACCGAAGTGCCTCCCGGCGGTCGAACTGGGGCACCCCATGGGACAGAATGGCGTCCGTGCCTTTCCTGTTGCTGATCGAGGACGACGACGCCATCCGCACGGCCCTCGAACTCTCGCTGTCACGCCAGGGCCACCGAGTGGCCACCGCGGCGACGGGAGAGGACGGCCTGAACCTCCTCCGGGAACAGCGGCCCGACCTGGTCGTGCTCGACGTGATGCTGCCGGGCATCGACGGTTTCGAGGTCTGCCGGCGCATCCGCCGCACCGACCAGCTGCCGATCATCCTGCTGACCGCCCGCAGCGACGACATCGACGTCGTGGTGGGTCTGGAGTCCGGCGCCGACGACTACGTGGTGAAGCCCGTGCAGGGCCGGGTGCTGGACGCGCGCATCCGCGCGGTACTCCGGCGCGGGGAGCGGGAGTCGACGGACTCGGCGACCTTCGGGAACGTGGTCATCGACCGTTCCGCGATGACGGTCACCAAGGACGGGGCCGACCTCCAGCTGACCCCGACCGAGCTGCGGCTGCTCCTGGAGCTGAGCCGCAGACCCGGACAGGCCCTGTCCCGGCAGCAGTTGCTGCGGCTGGTGTGGGAGCACGACTACCTCGGCGACTCGCGTCTGGTGGACGCGTGCGTGCAGCGGCTGCGGGCGAAGGTGGAGGACGTACCGTCCTCGCCGACGCTCATCCGTACGGTGCGGGGCGTGGGCTACCGGCTGGACTCGCCTCAGTGAGTGGACGTGCCGGGCGCGGAGTCCGAGCGGGACTCCGCTGGAGCAGCCTGCGGCTGCGGCTGGTCGTGGTGTTCGGCCTGGTTGCCTTGACCGCGGCGGTGTCGGCGTCGGGGATCGCGTACTGGCTCAACCGCGAAGCGGTGCTGACGCGTACTCAGGACGCGGCGCTCGGGGACTTCCGGCGGCAGATGCAGAACCGGGCGGCGGCGCTGCCGTTGCAGCCGACCAAGGACGATCTCCAGTCCGCCGCCGTCCAGATGGCGGACAGCGGGCCGGGTTACGCGGTGCTGCTGGAGGACGAACGGGACGGCGGGAAGCCGATCGTCGGCTACTCGGACCTGGACTCCTTCACCAAGGTGGACGTGCCCGGCTCGCTGGAGCGCCAGGTGTCCGCCCAGCAGCGGCTGACCTCGGGCAACACGTACCAGTACCACCTGTTCTGGCAGCGTACGAGCATCGACGGCACCCCGTACCTGGTGGCGGGGACGCGGATCATCGGCGGCGGCCCGACCGGCTACATGCTGAAGTCGCTCGACCAGGAGCGCCAGGACCTCAACTCCCTGGCCTGGTCGCTGGGTATCGCCACCACGCTGGCGCTGATCGGCGCGGCGCTGCTCGCGCAGGCGGCGGCGACCACCGTGCTGCGGCCGGTGCAGCGGCTCGGCGAGGCGGCGCGCAAGCTGGGCGAGGGGAAGCTCGACACCCGGCTGGTGGTCTCGGGAACGGACGAACTCGCCGAACTCTCCCGCACGTTCAACCGGGCGGCCGGTTCGCTGGAGAAGAAGGTCGCGGACATGAGCGCGCGGGAGGAGTCCAGCCGCCGGTTCGTCGCCGACATGTCGCACGAACTGCGCACCCCGCTCACCGCGATCACCGCCGTGGCCGAGGTGCTGGAGGACGAGGCCGACAGCCTGGACCCGATGATCGCGCCCGCCGTGCATCTGGTGGTGAGCGAGACCCGGCGGCTGAACGACCTGGTGGAGAACCTCATGGAGGTCACCCGTTTCGACGCGGGCACGGCCCGGCTGGTCCTGGACACGGTGGACGTCGCCGACCAGGTCACCGCCTGCATCGACGCCCGCGCCTGGCTGGACGCGGTGGACCTGGACGCGGAGCGCGGCATGATGGTGCGGCTCGATCCGCGCCGGCTCGACGTGATCCTGGCGAATCTGATCGGCAACGCGCTCAAGCACGGTGGTTCACCGGTGCGGGTACGTGTACGCACCGAGGGTGAGGAACTGGTCATCGAGGTACGCGATCACGGGCCGGGGATCCCCGAGGACGTGCTGCCGCACGTCTTCGACCGGTTCTACAAGGCGAGCGCGTCCCGTCCGCGCTCCGAGGGCAGCGGCCTCGGGCTGTCCATCGCCATGGAGAACGCGCTCATCCACGGCGGCACCATCTCCGCGGCCAACTCCCCGGACGGGGACGGCGCGGTGTTCGTCCTGCGGCTCCCCGACGGCGCCGAGGACGAGAGCGCCGCGAACGACGTGCGCGGTGCGGGCGACGGCACGGACGGCGAGGAGTCGTGAGGCGGCGTACCGGCCGGGCGGAGCCGGGACACCTGCCGCCCAGCGGTGACCCGTGTCCGGCCCGGCGGCGGCCGGGGGGCGGGCGCCGCCCGTTCACCGCGCTGGTCCTCGTGGTGGCGGCCACCGCGCTGGCCGCCGGATGCGGCATCCGGTCCACCTCGGTACCGGTCGACGCGGGGGCCGCCCCCTCCCGGGTGCCCTGCCGCACCGCGGGTACGGACTCCGGGGCGCAGACGGCCGAAGACCGGGTGCGGGTGTACCTGGTCTGCGCGTCGGAGCTGGTGGCGGCCGACCGGACGATCGCGGACACCGACCGGCGTGGTGGCCGCCTGGGCGTGGCCCGGGCGGTGCTGGCGCAGATCCGGCAGACGCCGCTCTCCGGTGAGCGGCGGGCCGGTTTCACCACCGCCGTCCCCTCGGACCTGACCGTCGGGGACGGCAACGACGACGATCCCGCAGGCGCTCTGCGCCTCAGCACCCAGCCCGAGGACCTGTCCGCCGAGGCGCTGGCCCAGGTGGTGTGCACGTTCGCGGAGGAGGGCGCGCTCGTCACCGGCGGCGGGGTGCTGCTCGGCGGGCCGAGCGACGGCTACGCCCCCCGGGCCTATCTCTGCACGGAGGAGACGAAGGCCCGGCCGCAGAACGTACCGACCCTGAGCACGCCGTCGCCCCGGTGAGCCCGTGGCCCGGCGGTGCCCGTCGCTCGGTGAGCCCGTAGCCCGGCGGCGCCCGTGGCCCGGTGGCGCCCGTAGCCCGGCGGTCCCCGTGGCCCGGTGAGCCCGGCCGCCGCTCGGCGCGGTGCTGTGCGGCCGGTGGGGGTGCCGGGGTCCGCGGGGCGCCTGGGGCGTGACGGGGGCGCACGTTTCGTGGTCTGCGCCACTTCCCGCCGTTTGCCCGGAACCGTTCCCTCGTGGCGGGACGTCTAGGGGGGCGTGCGTCAAGGTCCCGGCGGTAAGGCCGTCACCCTGTTCCGCGTGGTGGGGTTCACTCTTCTCCTCGCGCATCTCGTGATCGTCGGGTGGCTGACGCTTCGCCCCCTGGACGTCCCCTGGATCACCGCCGCGAACTTCACGCCGCTGGACGGCATCAAGGCGGACCTCGCGCTCGGCCCGGCCGCCGCCGTACGGCGCATCGGCGCGGGGCTGCTGCTGCTGGCGCCGCTCGGGTTCCTGCTGCCGATGGCCGACGCGCGGCTCACCGTCTCCCCATGGGCTTCGCTGGTCCGGACGACCGCCGCGGGCGCGCTGATATCCCTCGCCATCGAGTTGGGACAGACCGGGGTGCCCGGGCAGGTGGTCGACATCGACTCGCTGCTGCTGAACACGGCCGGAGTGCTGCTCACGCACCTGCTGGTGGTGCCGGCCGTCCGGGCCAGGCTGCGGCAGCGACGCGGGCCGGCCTCCGCGCGCGAGGGCGCGGAGCAGGCCGACGGGACCCTTCAGGGCGCGACCCCGACGATTTCCAGGGTCGGGGTCGCACCGTAGAGGGAGGCCCCTTCCCGGTGGCGGAGCGACCATGGATACATCGGGAGCGCCGCAGCGGCTGCTCCCCGGACGGTTCACCGAGGAGTCCACCATGGCCGGATTGGTTCGCCCCCGCGACGGACGCATGATCGGCGGAGTGTGCGCGGCGCTGGCACAGCGCTTCGGTACCTCCGCGACGACCATGCGCGTCATCTTCCTGGTCTCGTGCCTGCTGCCCGGTCCGCAGTTCCTGGTCTATCTGGCGCTGTGGATCCTGCTGCCCGGGGAGAAGTCCTCCTCGTCGGGCACCACGTCCGCGACGGCCTGGTGACGCGGGTACGACGGGGGCACGACGGGCACGGCACGGAGCACGCGGTGGGGCACCCGGCCTGACAGGC
>NZ_JBHWZJ010000437.1:0-5289 GCF_042728415.1 Streptomyces sp. NPDC060198
ACCTCGGGGCGGTTCGTGGCGGACCCGTTCGGCGAGGGCGGCACGCGGATGTACCGCACCGGGGACCTGGTGCGGTGGAACCCCGAGGGGAACCTGGAGTTCCTCGGCCGCACCGACGACCAGGTCAAGATCCGGGGACACCGGATCGAACCCGGCGAGATCGAGGCGGTCCTGACCGGCCACCCGGCGATCGCCCGCGCCGTCGTCACCGTGCGCACCGACGACGGACCCCGGCTGGTCGCCCACGTCGTCCCCGCCGAGGGGCAGGCGCCCACGGCCGACGCACTGCGGACCTGGCTGCGCGAGCGGCTGCCCGCGCACATGGTGCCGTCCGCCCTCATGGTGCTGGACGCGCTGCCGCTGACCCCGAACGGCAAGCTCGACCGGCGTGCCCTCCCGGCACCCGAGCAGCGGCCCGCCGCACCGGGGCGGGGTCCGCGCACCGCCGTCGAGCACCTGCTCCAGGGGCTGTTCGCCGAGGTCCTGGGGGTCACCGAAGCCGGACTGGACGACAGCTTCTTCGACCTCGGCGGACACTCCCTGCTCGCCACCCGGCTGGTGGCCCGGGCCCGTTCGGTGCTGGGCGTGGAGCTGAGGCTGCACGATCTGTTCGACGCGCCGACGGTGACGGAACTGGCGGCCGCGGTGGACGCCGCGGGCCGGGCGCGCCCGGCCCTGGTACGCCGCGAGCGGCCCGGGAGCCTCCCGCTCTCCTCCGCGCAGCGCCGCCTGTGGTTCCTGCACCGGATGGAGGGCCCGAGCGCCACCTACAACATCCCGCTGACGCTGCGGCTCTCCGGAAGCCTGGACCTGCGGGCCCTGGAAGCCGCCCTCGCGGACGTGGTGGAGCGGCACGAAAGCCTGCGTACCGTCTTCCCGGTGACCGACGGCGTGCCGTGGCAACGCGTGCTCGACGCCGACGCCGCACGGCCGAACCTGCTGGTGACCGAGACCACCGGGGGCGAGCTGCCCGACAGGCTGGCACGGGCGGCCCGGCGCGGCTTCGAACTCTCCGACGAACCGCCGCTGCGCGCCGAACTGTTCCGGCTCGGCACCGAGGAGCACGTGCTGCTGCTGGTGATGCACCACATCGCCGGTGACGGCTGGTCGACCGGGCCGCTCTCGCGGGACCTGACGACCGCCTACACGGCCCGCAGCGAGGGGGCGCCGCCGCAGTGGTCGCCGCTTCCGGTCCAGTACGCCGACTACACCCACTGGCAGCAGGAGCTGCTCGGCGACGGCGCCGACCCCGACTCCCTGCTCAGCGGCCAACTCGCCTACTGGCGGGAGCGTCTGGCGAACCTGCCCGAGCAGATCGAGCTGCCCTTCGACCGGCCGCGCCCCCTGGCGATGACCTACCGGGGCGCCCACCTTCCGGTGCGGATCGACCCCGAACTGCACCAGGGCCTGCGCGCACTCGCCCGGGACGGCGGAGCCAGCCTCTTCATGGTGCTCCAGGCCTCACTGGCCGCCCTGCTGGGCAAGCTCGGCGCCGGCACCGACGTCCCCATCGGCACGCCGATCGCGGGGCGCACCGACGAGGCACTGGACGACCTGGTCGGCTTCTTCGTCAACACCCTGGTGCTGCGCACCGACCTGTCCGGGAACCCGTCGTTCACCGAACTGCTGGGCCGGGTGCGCTCCGGGGCCCTGGAAGCGTACGCGCACCAGGAGATGCCGTTCGAGCACCTGGTGGAGGCGCTGAACCCGACCCGGACGCTCGCCCACCACCCGCTGTTCCAGACCATGCTCACCCTCCAGAACGCGCCGTTCGGCACCTTCGAGCTGCCGGGCCTGCGGGTGGCGACCGATCTGGTCCCCACCAGGACGGCCAAATGCGACCTGAACGTCGTCCTGGCCGAACAGCCGGACGGCGAGGGCCTGTCGGGCGTCGTGGAGTACAGCACCGATCTCTTCGACGCGGCCACCGTCGCCGAGGTCGTCGAGCGGTGGCAGCGGCTGCTGCGTGCCGTCGTCGCCGCCCCCGGCCGACGGATCGGCCAGGTGGACGTGGTCTCCGCCGAAGAGCTCCGGGCCCTGCTGCCGGCCGTCACCGAGCAGGTCGGGGCGCTGCCGGAAGGGGCTCTGCCCGCGCTGTTCGAGCGGCAGGTACGCGCGAACCTCGCGGCGACCGCCCTCAGCGACGGCGCGGCCACCCTGACGTACGGCGAGTTGAACGCCCGCGCCAACCGGCTGGCGCACGCCCTGATCCGCCGGGGCGTGGGGCCGGAGCAGCTGGTGGCGCTGGCTCTGCCGCGCTCGGCGGAGCTGGTCGTGGCGGTCCTCGCCGTGCTCAAGGCCGGCGCCGCGTACGTCCCGGTGGACCCGGAGTACCCCGCCGCCCGCATCGCGTATCTGCTCCAGGACACCCGGCCCGCGCTCCTCGTGACGACGAGCCGGACCGGAGAGCGGCTTCGGGCCGAAGGCGTGGACCGGCTGCTGCTGGACACCGCCGACCTGGACGGACTGCCGGAAACGGACCCGGGTGTCGCCCTCGACCCGGAGCAGGCCGCCTACGTCATCCACACCTCCGGCTCCACCGGCAACCCCAAGGGCGTGGTGGTCCCGCACCGGAACGTGGTGCGCCTGTTCGACACCACCCGGGAGCTGTTCGGCTTCTGTGCCGACGACGTGTGGACCCTCTTCCACTCCTACGCCTTCGACTTCTCGGTGTGGGAGCTGTGGGGCCCGCTGCTGCACGGCGGCCGTCTGGTGGTCGTGGACCACGAGACCAGCCGGTCGCCCGGCCGGTTCCTGGAACTGCTCGCCCGCGAGCAGGTGACGGTGCTCAACCAGACCCCGTCCGCCTTCTACCAGCTGGCGCAGGCGGACGCCCAGGCGCCGGAGACCGGCCACCGGCTCGCCCTGCGCACGGTGGTGTTCGGCGGCGAGGCGCTGGAGCACGGCCGGCTGTCGGGGTGGTACCAGCGCCACGCGGACGACGCGCCGCGGCTGGTCAACATGTACGGCATCACCGAGACCACGGTGCACGTCACCCACGCGGCGCTCGACCGGTCCCCCGCAGCCGCCGGCCGGATCGGCACGGCTCTGCCGGACCTGCGGGCGTACGTGCTCGACGACGGCCTGCGGCCGGTGGCCCCGGGCGTGCCCGGCGAGCTGTACGTCGCCGGTGCGGGCCTGGCGCGCGGCTACCTCAACCGGCCCGGCCTGACCTCGGGGCGGTTCGTGGCGGACCCGTTCGGAGCGCCGGGATCGCGCATGTACCGCAGCGGCGACGTGGTGCGCCGGGGGGCGGACGGCGGTCTGCGCTACGTCGGCCGCGCCGACCAGCAGGTGAAGGTGCGCGGGTTCCGGATCGAACTCGGCGAGATCGAGGCTGCGCTGGCCGCGTGCCCGGGCATCGCCCAGGTCGCCGTGCTGGCCCGGCAGGACCGGGCCGACGACACCCGGCTGGTCGCCTACCTGGTGCCCGCCCCGGGCGCCGCCCCCGATGCGGCAGAGCTGCGCGTCCACCTGCGCGAGCGGTTGCCGGAGTACATGGTGCCGTCGGCGTTCGTCCTGCTGGACGCGCTGCCGCTGACCGTCAACGGCAAGCTGGACCACCGGGCCCTGCCCGCCCCCGACACCGCCCCGACGGCCACCGGCCGCGCGCCGCGCACCCCGCAGGAGCAGATTCTCTGCGAGCTCTTCGCGGAGGTCCTGGGCGTGGCGTCGGCCGGTGTGGAGGACGGATTCTTCGACCTGGGCGGGCACTCCCTGCTCGCCACCCGCCTGGCCGCCCGCATCCGCGCGACGCTCGGCGTGGAAATGCCGCTGCGCACCCTGTTCGAGGCGCCGACCCCGGCGGGACTGGCCGCCGCCCTGGTGGCCGCCGGGCCGGCGCAGGCCGCCCTGGTGAAGCGCGAGCGCCCCGAGGCGGTACCGCTGTCCTTCGCGCAGCGGCGGCTCTGGTTCCTGCACCAGTTGGAGGGGGCGGGCGCGAACTACCACATCTCGCTGGCGTGGCGGCTGACCGGGGATCTGGACCGGCGGGCCCTGGAAGCCGCCGTGGCGGACGTGGTGGCCCGGCACGAAAGCCTGCGCACCGTCTTCCCCGCCGTGGACGGCACGCCGTACCAGCGGGTGCTGGACGTGACGGCGGCCCGCCCGCGGCTGCTCGTGGACCGGACCACCGAGGCCGGACTGCCCGCCCTGATGGCGACGGCGAAGGACCGTCCCTTCGATCTGGCGGTCGATGTGCCGCTGCGGGTCCAGCTGTTCGAGCTCGCGCCCGACGAGCACGTCCTCCAGGTGGTGCTCCACCACATCGCGGGCGACGGCTGGTCGCTGGGCCCGCTCACCCGGGGGCTGACCGCCGCCTACGCGGCGCGCCACCGCGGCGAGGAGCCGCAGTGGGCGCCGCTGCCCGTGCAGTACGCCGACTACACCCTGTGGCAGCACGAACTGCTCGGGGACTCCGCCGACCGGGACAGCCCGTTCGCCGGACACGCGGACTACTGGACCCGGCAGCTGGCAGGGCTGCCGGAGTGCGTCCAGCTGCCCACCGACCGGCCCCGCCCGGCCATCGCCACCCATCGGGGCTCCTCCGTGAGCGCGGGGCTGGACGCCGAGCTCCACCGCGGTCTGAGTGAACTCGCCCGCGCCCACGGGACCAGTCTGTTCATGGTCCTCCAGGCCGGACTCGCGGCGCTGCTGAGCAAGCTCGGTGCGGGCGACGACATCCCCGTCGGCAGCCCGGTCGCCGGCCGGACCGACCAGGCGCAGGACGAACTGGTCGGCTACTTCGTCAACACCCTCGTGTTCCGTACCGACACCTCGGGCGATCCGACGTTCGCCGAGCTGCTCGACCGGGTCCGGGACACGGCGCTGGCCGGCTACGCCCACCAGGACCTGCCGTTCGAGTACCTGGTCGAGGTTCTCAACCCGTCCCGTTCGCTCGCGCACCGCCCGCTGTTCCAGGTCATGCTGGTGCTGCAGAACGCGCCCCGCGCCGACTTCGCACCGCCCGGGCTCCGCGTCGACGACATGCCGTCGGCGTCGACCACGGCCAAGCTCGACCTGATCTTCACGATGTCCGAACGGCACGCCGAGGACGGCTCCCCGGACGGGATCGACGGAGTCGTCGAGTACACCACCGACCTGTACGACCCCGCGGCCATGACGAGGATGACCGCGCGGTGGGAGCGGCTGCTCCGCCTCGCGGTCGCCGACCCGCGGTGCCGCCTCAGCGGGCTCGATCTGCTGACGGCCGACGAGCGGGGTGAGTTGGCAGCGCTGGGTGCGGGTCCGGTGGCCGGGGTGTCCGGTGAGGGTTTGTTGGAGTTGTTC
>NZ_JBHWZJ010000438.1:0-5286 GCF_042728415.1 Streptomyces sp. NPDC060198
GGCACCGAACCCTGGTTCGGTGCCGGGCCGTCGGCGTTGCCGCCGGGCCCGTCGCCCGGGTCAGGCGGCGCCCGCGGCGCCCTCCGCCACCTTCGCGCGCGCCCGGGCCACCACGACGGGCGAGGCGTCCACCGGTGCTTCCAGGACGTCGGCCTCCACCCCGTACAGCTCACGCACCAGGGAGGCGGTCACGGTGGTACGCGGGTTCCCCTGAGCGAGGACGCTGCCGTCCTTCATCGCGACGAGGACGTCGGAGTAGCGGGCGGCGGCGGCCAGGTCGTGCTGGACCATGACGATCGTACGGCCGGCGCGCGCGACCTCGCGGACGAGTTCCAGTACCTCCACGACGTGCCCCAGGTCGAGGGCGCTGGTGGGTTCGTCGAGCAGGACCACGGGGGTCTGCTGGGCGAGCACCATGGCCAGCCAGCAGCGCTGGCGCTGGCCGCCGGAGAGGCGGTCGAGCCGCTCGCCGGCCAAGCCGGTGGTGCCGGTGGCCTCCAGCGCTTCGCGCACCGCGTTCTCGTCCTCGCGCGACCACTGCCGCAGCAGCCCCTGGTGGGGGTGGCGTCCGTACCGTACGAGCCCCGCGACGGTCACCGCCTCGGGGGCGCGGGGCGACTGGGGCAGCAGGGCGACCCGCCGGGCGGCTTCGCGCCGGCCGAGCGACCAGATGTCCGCCCCGTCGGCGTGGACCGTACCGGACTCCGGCTGGTGGAGCCGGGCGACGGCGCGCAACAGGGTTGATTTCCCACAGCCGTTGGGGCCGACGATCGAGACGACCTGCCCGGCCGGCACGGTGAACCCGGCGTCCTTGACGACGGCTCGGCCGGGGTACGAGACATGCAGCCCGCGGACTTCGAGACCGCTCGGCGCTTGCTTCATCAGGGAGTTCATGCCGGGGTGTTCACGCCTTTTCTTCGGTGCGGTCCGAACGGAAGAGGACCCAGAGGAGGAAGGGCCCGCCGAGGACGCTGGTGACGACGCCGACGGGGAGTTCGACGGGGGCGGCGACGCGGGCGAGCGCGTCGGCGGCGGTGACGAGGGCGGCTCCGGCCAGGCCCGCGCCGAGGACGGGTACCCGGGTGGGTCCGGCCAGTCGCTGCGCGAGGATCGGTGCGCCCAGCGCGATGAAGGCGACCGGTCCGCCGACGCCGACGGCGACACCCGCGAGCAGTACCGCCAGAGCGAGCGCGGCGGCGCGTACCCGGCGCAGGTCGACGCCGAGCGTGGCGGCCATGTCGTCGTCGAACCGCAGGAGTTGCAGGCGGTGTCCGGCGGCCAGGGCGAGCGGGACCAGGAGGCAGAGGGCGATGAGGAGGGGCGTACCGGCTTCCCAGTCACGGCCGTTGAGGCTGCCCACCGCCCAGAGGAAGACTCCCCCGGCCGAGTTGTCGTTCTCGCGGGACATCACGAGGTCGCTGACCGCCCCGATGAAGGTGGAGACGCCGATGCCGGTGACCAGGACGCGGTAGCCGGCGCTCCCCGCTCCGCCGGCGCACAGGACGACGAGCGCCGCGGCGGCGACGGCGCCGATCGGGCCGAGCCACCACATGCCGACCATGCCGGTGGACGTTCCGGCGGCCGCGGCGACGACGGCCGCGGTGGCTCCCTCGTTGACGCCCACCAGGTCCGGGGTGGCGAGCCGGTTTCCGGCCAGGGTCTGGGTGAGGCAGCCGGAGATCCCGAGCGCGGCACCGACCATGATGCCGACGAAGACGCGGGGCAGCCGGAATTCGCGGACGATCATCACCGTGCCCGCGTCCGAGGTGCCCAGCAGACCGGAGAGGGTCCGCGCCGGGCTCATGCCGGTCGAGCTGGCCAGTACGGAGAGCGCCACGAGCAGCGCGAGTACGGGCACGAGCAGCGCAGCCACGAGGGCGCCGCGGCGCGGGAAGAGCCAGGAGAGGGCGCCGGTGCGCAGCACGGTGCTGTCGGGCGGGGTGAGGTCGGGGACGGGAGCCGCCCCGGTGCGGTCGGTCATGCGGCGGCCCCCGCGGTGGAGAGCCGGGAGGAGCGGGCGATCCATATGAGCAGGGGGCCGCCGACGAAGGCCAGGAGCACGCTGACCGGGGTCTCCCAGGGGCGGATGACGATCCGGGCGAGGATGTCGGCGAGGATCATGACGTCGGCCGCGATCAGCGCGGACAGGACGAGTTGTGCGCCCATGGACGCGCCGGAGAGGGCGCGTGCGGCGTAGGGCGCGAGCAGCCCGAGGAAGGCGATGGGTCCCGCCACCGCGACGGCGCAGCCGGCGAGCAGCGACACGGCGACGGCCACCACGAGGCGGATGCGCCCGGGGTGGTGGCCGAGCGAGCGGGCCCCGTCGTCGCCGAGGCCGAGGGCGGCGAGTGGCCGGACGCAGCAACCGGCGACGAGCAGGCCGATCGCCACCAGCGGTGCCAGGGGCACGAGTTGACCGGACTCGACGCCGGCGAGCGAGCCGATCGTCCAGTAGCGGTAGGTGTCGAAGGTGGACTGGGTGCCCAGCAGCACGTACGAGGTGAGGCCGTGGAAGGTGGCGCTGAGCGCGGCACCGGCGAGCACCAGGCGCAGCGGGGAGCCGGCGGCCCGTCCGGACGCGGCGAGCAGAAGGACGACCGCGCTCGCCGCCATGCCTCCGAGCAGTGCCCACACGAGCAGGGCGCCGGGGGAGTCGGCGTGGAAGAAAGTGAGTCCGAGGACGACGGCGAACGCGGCGCCGGAGTTGACGCCGAGCAGTCCGGTCTCCGCGAGGGGGTTGCGGGTGGCGGCTTGGAGGAGGCAGCCGGAGGTACCGAGGCAGAGGCCCACCAGGATCGCGGCGAGGGTGCGCGGGAGGCGTACGTCCATGACGGCGAGGCGCACTTGGGCGTCGGCGCGGGCGGACGGGTCGCCCCAGAGGTAGTCCCAGGCCCGGGCGGGCGAGGTGGAGCCCGTGCCCGTCAGCAGGGAGGCGAGGGCCAGGCAGAACAGGGCGGCGAGGGCCACCAGGGCGTGTGTCGAAAGTGGGCCCGTCCGCCCGGAGGGCGGGTCCGGCGGCGTCCGGTGCGTGCGATCGCACGGCGGAGGGTCGTCCCGGTGCTGGATGTACCGGGGCGATCCCGACAACGCGGCGAGCGTGCATGCCAGGCGTCGCCGGACAGTCGGGACTTTCGACACACGCCCTCGGACCCAGCGGGTCGGATGCCGGTCCCCGCCCCCTGCTTTGGCCCGGTCTTCACGAAAGGCCCCGGATGTTCGGGCTCGACGAAAAGAACCGAACATTCGGGCTTGCCCGACTGGCCCGGATGTTCGGGTTTCCGCCCTTCTGGGAGAGCCCTCTTGCGCAATGAACATATGGTTAGCCTAACCTAAGTGACGTCGCCCGGACCGGTGGCCCCCCACGGCCGATCCGGCCCGGATTCGTCGCGCCCGCATGTCGCACGTCGGGCATGACCGGGCCTCAGCACCAGTCCGCTCCACCCTTCCTACGGAGGTTTCCGGCCATGACGCCGAACCAGTCCCCCACTCCCCGCCGCGCTGTCCGTCCGCTGACCGCGGTCGCCGTCCTCGGCGTCCTGGCGCTCACGGCGACCGCCTGCGGCTCCTCGGACTCGGGTACTGCGTCCGGCGGCAGCGGCAACAAGGGCACCGCGACCGTCACCGACGCGGCCGGCACCGAGGTGACGGTCCCGGCCGATCCCGCCCGCGTCGTGGTCCTGAGCGAGATGGACCTCGACTCCTCGCTCACCCTCGGCGTGAAGCCGGTGGGTCTCACCGCGGGACGCGGCCAGAAGGGCGCCCCGGCGTACCTGACGGCGAAGGCCGAAGGCATCCCGGTGGTGGGCGCGGTCACCGGCCCGGACATCGAGAAGGTCGTCCAGGCCGCGCCCGACGTGATCCTCGCCGGGCAGATGACGGACACTCAGGTGCTGGCGCAGCTGCGGAAGATAGCCCCCACCCTGGTCACCATCGGGAATGACAAGGACTGGAAGAAGTCCCTGTCGCTCACCGGTGAGGTGCTCGGCAAGTCCAACGAGGCCGACGCCTTCCTCGCCGACTACGACACGAAGGTCGCCGCCCTCAAGACCGACATCGGGTCGCAGGCCGGCGCCAAGGTCTCCGTCGCCCGTTACTCCCCGCAGGGCTCCGCCGTCATGCAGCAAGGCGTGTTCATCAGCGACGTGCTGAACGACCTGGGCTTCACCCGGCCGGGTATCCAGGCCGAGAAGGGCGAGGGTCACTCCACGCCGATCAGCGAGGAGAACCTCGCCGAGATCGACGGTGACTGGCTCTTCATCGGGACCCTGACCTCGACCGGAGGTTCCGGCGTGGTCGACCAGCTCTCCAAGCTCCCCGCCTACCAGCAGCTCGGCGCCGTCGAGGCCGGTCATGTGACCGAGATCGACGGCTCGATGTGGACGAGCCTCGGTGGCGCGGAGGCCGCGGTGAACGTCCTGGCCGACATCAGGAAGGCCATGGTCAAGTGAGCGTCGAATTCGACGGACGGCTCGCCCTCGTCACCGGCGCGGGCCGGGGCATCGGTGAGGCCGTCGTCACCGCGCTCGTGGAGCACGGTGCGCGGGTGGTGGCCACCGACATCGCCCCGGACGGCATCGAGGCCCTCGCACGGAAGTACGGCTCGCGGGTGGTCGCCCGCCCGCTCGACGTCACCGACGCGGACGCCGTGGAGGCGGCGGTCGAGGAGGTCGAACAGGCCATCGGCCCGGTGGAGTTCGCGGTCAACGTGGCCGGAGTACTGCGCGGTGCCGACGTGCTCGACACCAGCGACGCCCACTGGGCCGCCACCTTCGCCGTCAATGTCGACGGAGTGTTCCACCTCTCACGTTCCGTCGCCCGGCGCATGGCGGCGCGCGGCCGGGGCGGCATCGTCACCGTCGCGTCCAACGCGGCGGGCATCCCCCGCGCCGGCATGGCCGCGTACGCCGCGTCCAAGGCTGCCTCGGCGATGTTCACCAAGTGCCTCGGTCTGGAGATGGCCCCGCACGGCGTCCGCTGCAACAGCGTCTGTCCCGGCTCGACCATGACCGACATGCAGCGCGGCATGTGGGCCGACCTCGGTCCCGGGGACCCCGAGAGCATGGCCGCCGCCGCCGACCGCGTCGTCGCGGGCGACCTGGCCGCGTACCGGACGGGCATACCGCTCGGCCGCATCGCGGACCCCGCCGACATCGCCGACGCGGTGACGTTCCTGCTGTCCGACCGGGCCCGCCACATCACCATGCAGGACCTGTACGTCGACGGCGGCGCCACCCTCCGGGCATGAGGCTCTCCGGCGGCTCGGGGCCGTGATCCCGGCCGCGAGCC
>NZ_JBHWZJ010000439.1:0-5262 GCF_042728415.1 Streptomyces sp. NPDC060198
GAGTTGATCAACTCCGGCCGAGCCCCGCCCTGTTGTGGATCTTCGATGTGTGCGGGTGGGCCGGAGGGTGCGACCGGGAGGCGCGCGGGGGCGTTCTGGTTGAACAGTTGAGCTGTATTGCCCCCCAGGGGATGGAAACCACGTCAAGTTGGTCAAAAGCGCGGTGGATGCGGCGTAGTTCGTGATTCCCTCGTTTGACAGAACATTTCAGCCCACGGACCCCAGTTGGGCCGGATCGGGCGCTTCCCACCTCCCTCAGGTCAGACCTCCGGTGGCGCCCCCTGCTCATGTGTCCCTGCGTTTGCGGAGCCGACCCATGCTCACGTCCCTTCAGACGGCCTATTCCGATACCCGCGCTGCCGATCTGGCGTGGGCGCTCGGCAGGGAGCCGCTGCCCGCCCTCGCCGTGCTGGATCTCCAGCTCGGCGGCACCACCATGCAGTTGAGGCTGCTCGGTGCCTCTCATCAGGTCCTGTTGGAGGAGGAGGGTGGCGGCACCACCTGTTCGGAGACCGTGGCCTGTCTCCCGGGCAGCCGCACTCCGCTGCCCCTCGGGGTGGCCGAGCAACTCGGCGACCGGGAGTACGAGTTCGCCGCGCGTGTGGAGACCCTCAGTGAGGTGCAGTTCGCCGCGCGGGCGCAGGAGTTGCTCGCCCTGGTGGCCGAGCACCCGCACGGTCTGGCGGGCACGTTTCCGGGCAGCCCGTACGCCTTCACCGCGATGCTGGCGCAGCGCTCCGAGGGCCAGGTGCGGTGGCGTACCTGGCACGCGTACCCGCAGGAAGGGCAGTTGGTGGTGACGCGGACCCGGTTCGGGGTGCGGATTCCGGCGCTGCCCGGGGGTTCGGTGCGGCCCGGTGCGGTGGCGGGAGTGCCGGGTGTCCCGGCGCTGATGGCGCAGCCGACGCGTAAGAGGGCGGCGGTCTTTCCGGTCGCTTCCACCGTCGCGCCGGCCGTCTCCGCCGCGTCCGGCGTGCCCGTGCTGTCGCTCTGAGATGACCGAAATACGCGCGGCGTGCGGGGCGTTGGCGTGCGCCGGTGGGCGGTCGGCGCGCGCCGGGCGCTCGCTCGGGAGCCTCATGTGCACCCTTGCGGGTGACAGGGTGCGAACGAATCGTGACGTAGCGTTCCGGGCATGATCGACCAGCAGGTGCCCCTTCTCCGGGGTGCGGCGCCCCTCCCCGTACACCCGCGGACCGGCCGATTCCTCGTGCTGGCCTCCGTGTTCGTCTGCGCAGCCTGCGGCTTGGTGTACGAACTCGAACTGGTCGCCATGGCTTCGTACTTGATCGGCGACTCGGTGACGCAGGCGTCGGTGGTGCTCTCCGTGATGGTCTTCGCGATGGGGATCGGCTCGCTCCTCGCGAAACGTTTGCGCTGTCACGCCGCCGTGGGGTTCGCCCTGATCGAGGTGGCGCTCGCGCTGGTCGGCGGGTTCTCCGCCCTGGTGCTGTACGCCTCCTTCGCCTGGCTCGGGGAGTCACGCGTCGCGCTGGTCGGGTTCTCGGTGGCGATCGGCGTCCTGATCGGGGCCGAGATCCCCCTGCTGATGACGCTGATCCAGCGGGTCGACCGGCAGGACGCGGGCGGGACCGTCGCCGATCTGTTCGCGGCGGACTACGTGGGCGCCCTGGTGGGCGGGCTGGCCTTCCCCTTCCTGCTGCTGCCGATGCTGGGGCAGCTGACCGGCGCGCTGTTCACCGGGGCGGTCAACGCGGCGGCGGGCGGGGCCCTGATCCTCTGGCTCTTCCGCCGCGACCTCACCGCACGGTCCCGCTGGCTCCTCGTCCTCGCCGGGGTCTGCGCGATGGCGCTCCTGGCCACCGCCACCCTGCTGGTGGACGACTTCGAGAGGGCAGCGCGCCGGGCGGTGTACGGGAACGAGGTGCGGGTCGCGGTGCGGACCGGGGTGCAGGAGGTCGTCCTCACCGGCGCGGGGCGCGACTCCCTCGACCTCTACCTCGACGGCCGGCTGCGGGTCAGGGCCCGCGACGAGTTCCGGTACCACGAGGCCCTCGTGCACCCCGCGATGAAGGGGCCGCACGCCCGGGTGCTCGTCCTCGGCGGCGGGGACGGGCTGGCCGCCCGCGAGGCGCTGCGCTACCCCGACGTGACCCGGGTGACGGTGGTCGAGCTGGACCCGGGGGTCACCCGCCTGGCCCGTACCGACCCCGCACTCTCCGCTCTCAACGGCCGCGCTTACGAGGACCCACGGCTGACGGCGGTCACGGCGGACGCGTTCACCTGGCTGAGGTCCGCCCACGAGCGCTACGACGTGGTCATATCCGATCTGCCGGACCCGGGCATCACGGCGAGCACCAAGCTCTACTCGGCCGAGTTCTACGGTCTGGTCATGCGGGTGGTCGCCCCCGGCGGCCGGTTCGTGGTGCACGCGGGGCCGCCGGGGAAGCGCCCGCACACCTACTGGACGGTGGACGCGTCCGTACGGGCGGGAGGCATGGCCACCCGCCCGTACCGGGTTCTCGGGCGGCGGTCCGGGTTCGCGAGCCCGGACCGGGTGCCGGGCCACACGGACGCCGCGGAGGACTGGGGCTTCGTGCTGGCGGCTCCGGGCGGGGCGGCGCCCGTGCTGGGGCTCGGCTCCCGGACCCCCGCCCTGCGGTCGCTCGACGCGGAGAAGCTCGCGGCCGCCGGACGGGCCGCGGAGGGGATTCGGATGCCCGCCCGGCCGCCGTCCACGCTGCTGCATCCGCGCTACGCCTCGGAGACCTGACGCGAGGGCCGGAGCGTGAGTAGGCTCGGTTTCATGGAGCATGAGGTGTTCGTTCCGGTTCCGGTCGCGTCCCTGCGGAGCGCGCTCGGCGACCCCGCCCGGGTGGCACGCTGTGTCCCGTCCCTCCAGCAGGACGCGGGTGCGTCCGAGGCGCTCGCCGGCCGGCTGAGGTTCCGGGTGGACGGCCACACGATCACCTACCGGGGCGCCCTGGAGCTGACCGCGACGGACGAGTACACCGTCTCGGTCACCGGGGAGGGCACGGCTGCCCGGGGCGCCGGATCGGTGAAGCTGGCCCTGACGATCACCCTCGACGACTCGGCCGGCGGCGACGCCGTGAGCAAGACCGGGAGCGACGCCCCGGGCGCGTCGGGCACGACGATCCGCTACACCGGCACGGCCACGGGGGACGGGCGGCTCGCCGAACTGGACGCCGAAGCCGTACACGCCGCCGCCCGCCGACTGCTCGACCGCTTCACCCAGCAGCTCGTCACGGAGAGTCTGGGCGCCCACGAGAGCCACCCTTCCCAGGCCGGGGAGAGGCGCGAGACACCCGGGGCACCCGGTTCGTCCGGAGGTGAGGACGGCAGGAGCACCGGCACCGCCCCCGGCAGCGCACCGTACGAGGACACCGACACCAGCACCGGCATCGAGGCCCGGGCGGACGCCGAGACACGTCCGGACCGGGGCGACGCGGCCTCCCCGTCCGACGAGGGCGCCGGGTACCTCTTCGACGCCCCGGTGCCGCCCTCCTCGCTCGACGCGGGCGCCGGTATCGAGTTCGCCGTCCCGGACGAACCGCCGGCCGAGGCCGCGCACGCCCGGCGCACCATGATCGGGCGGAGTGCCGAGGAGGTGGACCACGCGCCGCCGCGCGGCCGGTACGCACCCGTGCCCTCGCCGGAGGCGACCAGCGCCTCCTCCACCCTGCGGTGGGCGGCCCCGGCGGCGGTCCTCGCCCTCGCCTCCGCCGTGGTGGTGGGACGGGCGCTGCGGCGCCGGAGGTGAGGCGCCGGTGCGGTCGCACCGCACCTGACGTCGGGCATCGATCCACCACGAAGGGCGGGTCAACCCCTTAGGGTCGTTCCGTGAGTAGCGAGAAGAGCGTCCGGCTGACAGCCGGCGACGCCGAGTTGACCATCGACCCCGTCCGAGGGTGCCGTATCACCAGCCTGCGGATCGGAGGCACCGAACTGCTGCGGCAGGGCGAGCGGTACGGCTGCTTCCCCATGGTTCCCTGGGTCGGGAGAACCGCGTACGGCGAGTTCCGCAACGGCGACACGGTGCACACCCTGCCGCTCAATTCGCCGCCGCACGCCATCCACGGCACCGGCCGCGACACCTCCTGGACCACCGCGCGCGAGGTGGAGGGCGAGGCCGCCTTCTATTACGACCTCGCCGAACCGTGGCCGTACCAGGGGCGGGTGACGCAGACCTTCGAACTCTCCGGGGACGCCCTGACGATCCGGATGTCCGTGGAGACGGCACGCGACTCCTTCCCGGCGCAGGCCGGCTGGCACCCCTGGTTCCTGCGCAACATCGGTGGCCAGGACGCCCGGCTCTCCTTCGACGCCGCCTGGCAGGAGGAGCGCGGCGCGGACCACATGCCGACCGGGCAGCGCATCGAACCGCTCCCCGGCCCCTGGGACGACTGCTTCGGGATGCCGGACGGGGTCAAGGCCACGGTCACCTGGCCGGAGCAGCTGGAACTGACGGTCACCAGCCGCGACGAGTGGGTCGTGATCTACGACGAGCAGCACGAGGCGCTCTGCGTGGAGCCGCAGTCCGGCCCGCCGAACGGGCTGAATTCCACTCCGCGCCTGGTCACGCCGATCGAGCCGCTGGAGATGGCGACCACCTGGAGCTGGGCTCGGCTCTGAGGAAGCCGACTCCGCCACGTACTCTCGACGGTATGACTGACGTACGCGCTGACCTGCTCCAGCAGATCAAGGACAAGGCCGTGGTGCACGGCAAGGTGACCCTCTCCTCGGGTCTTGAAGCCGACTGGTACATCGACCTGCGCCGGATCACGCTGGACGGCAAGGCCGCGCCGCTGGTCGGCCAGGTCATGCTCGACGCCACCGCCGAGCTGGACTTCGACTGCGTCGGCGGTCTGACCCTGGGTGCCGACCCGGTCGCCACCTCGATGCTGCACGCCTCCGCGGCGCGCGGTAAGACGCTGGACGCCTTCGTCGTCCGCAAGGCGCAGAAGGCGCACGGGATGCAGCGCCGTATCGAGGGCACCGACGTGAAGGGCCGCCGCTGCCTGGTGGTCGAGGACACCTCGACCACCGGTGGATCGCCGCTGACCGCCGTCGAAGCCGTCCGCGAGGCCGGTGGCGAGGTCGTCGCCGTCGCCGTGATCGTGGAGCGGGGCGCCGCCCCGGCCATCGCCGAGGCGGGACTGCCGTACCTGCACGTCTACTCGGTCGCCGATCTCGACCTGGCCTGAGTCCACGAGGGCGAGTTGACGCTCTGACCTGCGGTTTTCTCCGGGGTGCACTGTTTCAACTGAAACAGTGGACCCC
>NZ_JBHWZJ010000440.1:0-5238 GCF_042728415.1 Streptomyces sp. NPDC060198
GTCTCCATACCGGTGGCACGTACGACCCGTCAGGCTCCGCGCTCCTCGACGGTGATCCGGAAGACCGGGTGGTCGGGGCAGGCCGCCAGGAGCTCCGCGTCCGTCGATGCGGCGGTGATGCCCTGGAAGTACTGGTTCACCTCCCAGCCCCAGCGCTTCAGGTAGGCGCGGACGACGCGTACCTTCTGCGCGTCGTCCGCGATCTCCACCGCGGTGAAGGCGCGCGTCCTTCGCCCCACCCTCAGCTCGCCGCCGCCGGCCGCCCGCATGTTGCGCACCCACTGGGAGTGGCCACGGGCCGAGACCAGGTACTGCTCGCCGTCGTGGACGTGCGGATTCACCGGGACCCGCTGCATCTTGCCGCTCTTGCGCCCCCGGACGGACATCTCCGCCGTGCCGAGGAGGCTGAGACCATGTCGGGCGAGCCACCCGACCACGCCGTTGAATCGGGTGCCGATCGCACCGGCTCTGAAGTAGTACGGCTGTGCCTGCGACATGGTGTCCCCAGTCCCTGAACGCGAAGTGGTCCGGCTTCTTCGAACCTTTCGAGAGCGGTGCTCTCTGTTGAGATCAGTGTGCATCTCCGGAAGCGACTTCGCAAGAGCGGTGCTCTCGTTTCTGTCCGGTGTTCCGTTCGCATGGCAGAATGGGCTCCATGAGTGCCATCAAGGGGGCCAGGGAACGCGCCCGTACCGAGATCACGGCCGCCATCAAGGACGAGGCGAGGGTGCAGCTCGCGGCGGAGGGTGCTTCCAGGCTCTCGCTGCGCGCCGTCGCCCGCGAGCTCGGCATGGTCTCCTCCGCGCTCTACCGCTACTTCCCCAGCCGCGACGAACTGCTGACGGCACTGATCGTCGACGCCTACGACGCCGTCGGTGAAGCCGCCGAAACGGCGGCCCGCGACGCCACCGCCCGCCCGGACGGCTCCCCCGCCGCCGCTTGGACGGCCGCCGCCCGCGCCGTACGGGAATGGGCTCTCACGCACCCCCACGAGTACGCCCTGATCCACGGCTCGCCCGTACCCGGCTACGTGGCACCCCAGGACACCGTCGCCCCGGCTTCCCGGGTCGGACTCGTCCTCATCGGCCTCGTCCGCGAGGCCCACCGGGCCGGGGGCGTCACCACCCCGCCGCTCTCCGCCGCGCTGCGCCCCGAGGCGGTCCGGATGGCGGCCGAACTGGCCCCGGACCTGCCTCCGGCCAACGCCGCAGCGCTCGTCATCGCCTGGGCCCAGCTCTTCGGGCTGGTCTCCTTCGAGGTCTTCGGCCAGTTCAACGGGGTCGTGGCGGACCGGGAGGCGCTGTTCCGTCAGGCGGCTGACTCGCTCGCCCGCTCGGTCGGTCTCACGGCACCCGGGGAGCCGGCCGAAGGGTGAACGCTCAGCCGCTTCCCGTATCCGGGTCCGGCTCGGGAGCGCCGCGCGGAAACCGACCTCGGTCGACCGGTCGGGGCCTTCGCGGTACACGGCCGCACCGGTTGCCGGGAGGCCCCGCCCACGGGGTGCGCGACGTCACCGGGGGAGACGGGCGGCCTCCCCGCCGCTGCTCCCGGGCCGTCAGATGACGGCGGAGTTCTCCGTCCAGAGCCGCGCCACGGACCCGTCGCCGCCGACGGTGACGGAGGAGAGCGGCAGACGGTTCCACAGCGTCGCGTAGAGGGCTTCCGCGCTGCCGCTCAGCACGCAGTCCACCGCGGCCTCGCGGCCGTCGTCGCGTACGGCCTGCGGCGGTCCGGCCGAGAGCCGTACCGTCCAGGCCGCGTCCGCGTCGACCGCGTGCACCCGCAGGGTTCGAGGGTCTTCGGTGCGAACCCGGCTCTTGGTGCGGGCGTGGAAGCCGACCAGCAACTCGTCGATTCCGTCGAGCGCGCGGACCGTGTCCACCGGGGAGTACGGCGTCCCGAGCGCCGACTCGGCGTCCAGCCGGTGCACCGTCGTCTCGTGCAGCTGCCGGCGCGCCCAGAACGCCGATCCGGAGGCCGCCGGCATGAATGTCCAGCAGGTGAGGTCGCGCGGAGCGGCTTCCAGCGCGGCGACCAGTGCCCGGTGCCCTTCGCTGAACCAGGCGAGCAACTCCTCCCCGTCCAGATCGGGTTCGTCCTGCTCGGCGACGAAGTCGGTGTGCCCCTCGACGACGAACGCCGTCGCCCAGCGGTGCACCGTGCCGGTGTGGCGCAGCAGGTCGCGCACGCGCCAGCCCGGGCAGGTCGGCACCGGAGCGCTTGTCCCCGTCTTCGCGGCCGCCGTCGTGAGCAGTCGGCCTTCTTCGTCGAGCTGCGTGATCTGTTCGGGCATGTCCATGCTGCAGATTGTGGCAGGGGCAGGGGGTGGCCGCCCCCGTCGTCCGAGGAAGTCTCAGACGCTGAACCGGAGTTGTGCCGGGCCGGCCCCGAGCCAGTGCACGGCGGCCTGTCCGGCGTGCGGAGTCAGCGGGTCCCGCAGTTCGTTCGCCGCCGTTCTGAGCAGATCTCCGTCGCGGTCGGCGTGCAGGGTCTCGACGGCGAAGACGACACGGCGCGCACCGGACCGTGCCCGCCGCTCCGCCGGGGGGCGGCCGACAGGCTTTCAGGCGTGCGGCGCCGCGGTGCGGGAGGCGTATCCGAGCGCGGCAGCCGCCGCGGCGAGCAGGGCCACCGTCGTCAGCGCCATCGGCAGCGAGAGCCAGTCCGCGAGGAAACCGATGACGGGCGGTCCGACCAGCATGCCGCCGTAGCCGAGAGTGGACGCCGCGGCGACACCGCCGGGACCTGCCAGCGCGCCCGCCCTGCCGACCGCGACCGGGAAGATGTTGGCCAGTCCGAGCCCTGTCACGGCGAAGCCGGCGAGCGCGAGCGGAACCGTGGGGGCGAGCGATCCCAGCAGCATCCCGGCCGCTGCCCCCGTACCGCCCAGGACCAGCGTCCGCGTCTGGCCGAAACGTTCCAGCAAGGTCGTGCCGGTGAGTCGGCCAACTCCCATGGCCAGGGCGAACAGTGAATACCCGGCAGCCGCGGTGCCCGGTGTGGCGTGCAGGTCCTGGGACAGGTGCAGCGCGCTCCACTCCGCGAGTGCCCCCTCGCCGTACGCGGTGCAGAGCGCGATCACGCCGAACAGGAAGACCACCCGGCGGACGGCCGGGCTCATACGGGGGGAAGACGGATCGCGGTCGTCCGGCGCGGAAGGCGCGGTGGCCGGGGCGTCCGGGGTGTTGCGGAGCATGACCGGCCCCATGACCGCGGTGACCAGCAGGCCGGTCGCGGCGAGCAGGGTCAGGTGGGCGACGGGGGAGAGGTGGCTCGCGGCGATACCGCCGATGCCCGCTCCGGCCATGCCGCCGAAGCTGAACGCGGCGTGGAAGCTGGGCAGTACGGGACGGCGGATGGCCGCGACGAGGTCCACCGCCGCACTGTTCATGGCGACGTTCATCCCGCCGTAGGCGGCACCGAAGACCAGGAGCAGCAGCCCGAGCGTGAGCGCCGAACCGGCGTGCGCGGGCAGGGCGATGCTCAGGGAGAGCAGGATGCCGCACCAGACGCCGACCCGGTGGCTGCCGAAGCGGTGGCAGAGCCGGCCGGTGAGGACCATCGTGATCACCGCGCCCGCCGAGACGCCCAGCAGGGCGAGCCCGAGCGAGGAGGCGGAGGCGCCGATGTGGTGCTTGATGGCCGGGATGCGGACGACCCAGCCTGCGAAGAGGAAACCGTCGAGAGCGAAGAACGCGGTCAGCGCGGTGCGGAGCCGGTCCGCGGAGGGTGGGGCGGTGTCTCCGCCATGCTCCCCCGCCCGGACCGTCCGCAGTTTGTTTAGGTGCGGCACAAAGTCAGCATAGGGGCGCGCCCGGGACGGGCACAAGACGGATGCGGACGTGACCCGGAGCACGTCGTGAGCGGGTGCCGAAGCGTCAGGGACGCCTCGGGATCGTGGGAGACTCGCCCCCATGAACGGCAAGGTGTCCACCACGCGGACGAAGCTGGAGAGGGGCCGCAGCGCGCTCGGGCCGGCCCTGGAACTGGTGCACACGGGGCGTGCGCCCACGCGTGCCGTGCTGACCTCCGAACTGGGCGTCACCCGCGCCACCGCCGGTGCGGTCGCGGCCGAGCTGGAGGCGCTGGGGCTCATCAGGGTCGACTCCAGCCCCGGTTCGGCCGCCGGCTCGCAGGGCCGCCCCTCGCACCGGCTGTCGGTGCGCGAGACCGGGCCCGTCGTACTCGCCGCCCAAGTGCACTCCGACGGCTTCCGTGCGGCGCTGGTCGGTCTCGGTGGCAGGATCGTCGCCACCGCGCCGGGCTGCGGCACCGTCATGGCCGACCCTGCGCAAGTGCTCGGCGAGGTGGTCGAGGCCGGTGCGCAACTGCTGCGCGGCAGCGGGCTGCGCTGCGTGGGTGCGGGACTCGCCGTCCCCTCGGCGGTGGCCGAACCGGAGGGGACGGCCCTGAACCCGATACACATCGCATGGCCCGCCGGTGCCCCGGTGCGCGAGATCTTCCGCGCCTGTGTGCGTGAGGCGGGCATCGAGGGGCCGGTGTTCACCGGGAACGACGTCAACCTCGCGGCGCTCGCCGAACACCGGCACGGCTCCGGGCGCGGCGCTCAGCACCTGCTCTGCGTGGCCACCGGCCATCGGGGCGTCGGCGGCGCTCTGGTGCTCGACGGTCGTCTGCACAGCGGGAGTTCGGGGCTGGCCCTCGAAGTCGGACACCTCACGGTGAACCCCGAGGGCCGTGCGTGCCACTGCGGCGGCCGGGGTTGCCTCGACGTCGAGGCGGACCCGCTGGCCTTCCTTCTCGCGGCGGGCCGGCCGCCCGGCCCGGAGGAGTCGCTGCTCAAGCAGGCGGGCGACCTGTTGCGTACGGAGTACGCGGACGGGGACGTGCGCCGCGCCGCCGAGGCGCTCATCGACCGGCTGGGGCTGGGGCTCGCGGGACTCGTCAACATCCTCAACCCCGACCGGGTCATCCTCGGGGGACTCCATCGGGATCTGCTCGAAGCCGACCCCGAGCGTCTGCGGGCCGTCGTCGCCGACCGCAGCTTGTGGGGGCGCAGCGGCAGCGTGCCGATCCTGCCGTGCACGCTCGCGCACGACAGTCTGGTGGGCGCGGCCGAACTGGCCTGGCAGCCGGTGCTCGACGACCCGCTGACCGTCCTCGTCTGACTCGCGGGAAGGCCCGTGGGGCCGTGCCCGTCCGACGTGCGGGACGTCCTCGTCCGGCCCGTCCTTGCCGGTACCACGCCCTGCGGCCGGTGTCCGGGAACCGTACGGT
>NZ_JBHWZJ010000441.1:0-5206 GCF_042728415.1 Streptomyces sp. NPDC060198
GCCGAGGCCTGCCCTGTTCGGCGGCCCCGGCGGGCGGGGTGGTGGTTCCTGCTCGCACAGCTGTGCTCCGGACGCGTGACTCCTGCCGGGTGCCGTGCCGGAGGCCCTGCTGGAGTCACGTGTCGGAGTCACGTGTCGGAGGCGCTGTTCCTACTGCATGACCGCCATGGCGAGCGCGCGGCGGGCGCGCAGGGACACGCGCTCCGCCCGGCGCTGCATCCGCCGGGCGGAGACCAGGTGGAGGGCCCGGCGTTCCACCTCGGCGGTGGTCAGGCGGTCGTGCATATGCGCACGCGCCAGGGCTTCTGGGATGAGTTGCATCTCGCGGTTCCTGTTCTGACGCGAGTCATTCGCGCCGGAGTTCGTGACGTCGAGCGTGGCGGAGCCGACGGGCTCCTTCGTGGGGGTGGTCGTCATGGGTGCCTGATTTCGCGGGTCATGAGTGTGGGGGCGGTCGATGGTGCCGACCAGGTGCAGTACTGCGGGAGCCATGGCTCCCAGGTCGGCGGTCACGCCGCGACCGGGTTCTTGCGCGGACGGCCGCGGGGCCGCTTCCGGGCGACGACGACGCCCTGGACGAAGAGCTCGCCGCCCCAGACGCCCCAGGGCTCGCGGCGCTCCTGGGCGCCGGCGAGGCACGCCTCGACGAGGGGACAGGTCCGGCAGAGGGACTTGGCGTACTCGACGTCGGCCGGCGACTCGGCGAAAAAGACCTCGGGGTCGTAGGAGCGGCAGGGCACCGGGGTGCCGAGGTTCTCGATGGCGTCGTCGAGAGCGGTGAGGGTGGTGAGGGGCAACAAGGTGGGGTCCTCCGTGGAACCTGGCGGGACGATCGAGGGGGAAGGCGGTACGGACGGGGCGTGCGCTTCGAGTTGCACGGTGGGTGGTGTCCTCGTCTGGTCTTTCCGGCTGTTGGCCGGTTGTCGGCTGGTACCAGGTACTGCTTGTCCCGAGGCTCCTTCGTTCCGTCTCATCCGTTCGGACAAAACAAAAGGGCCGCGGATCCCGAGTGGGGTTCCGCGGCCCTGAAGGCGCCGGCCTGATGTTGGATCAGGCTGGATCGCTCCAGGGTTCAGGCCCACGGAAGGCCCACATCGTGTGGTGGTACGTCGTCTGCTGCTTGCTCGCGAATCCGGCACCGGCTGCCGCAAAGGCATAGGCCTGAGCCTTTTCCGCCTTCGCTCCTGCTGCCGCCGATGCCTGGATCGGTCGCTCATTGCGCTCTCGGACTACCGGCAGGGACGCCAGAGGCAGCGGACGCGCGGCGGAAATGCCGGACAGACCGGTGCCGAGAAGCGAGACATCCGAGGAGCCGAGAAGGCCGAGTGAGCATGCGGAGACGACGGGGCGATCGGTCATTTTGACGGTCTTGATGATGCTGATCACTGGAATCGCCTCCTCTCGGCGTCTCGGGGGACCGGCCGGGGCTGGTCCTGCTTATTCGGATGGGTACGGACAAGTACAGCACGGAAGGTGGGCTTCGGAGAAGCCGCTGTTTCCGTGGTTAAGAACCTATGGTGACGACTGGCACGGGCGCAAACTATTTTTCCGACGAGTTTTCCTCAGCTCTCGCCGAAACCCTCACGATCTTCCTCATCCAGGCTCTCACCTGCGCAGATGGCCAGTACATCGCTACCGAATCGACCCATCTTGCGGTTCCCGACGCCTGCGATGGTGACGAGTTCCCGCTCGCTGCCGGGGACGGCCTCCGCGATGGCCATCAGAGTCTTGTCCGTGAACACGCACCAGGCGGGCTGGGAGAGTTCCCCGGCCCGGGCGGCCCGCCAGGTGCGGAGCCGTTCGTAGAGCGCCTCGTCCATGTCGGAGGGGCAGTCCTCGCAGCGCATCAGTTTCATCTCGCCGGCCTCGGTCAGGGTCCGGCCGCAGACCCGGCACCGCACCGGGCCCCACTTCTTGCGCCGGACGGTGCTCTCGGCGCGCGTGGCCGTGGCCGTGGCGCCGCCCGTGCCCGTACCGCGGTCGATGCCTCCGCCGCCCCCGGTCCCACCTCGGGCGCTCGCCCCGGAACCGCTGCGGAGTCCGTTGAGGAAGTGGGTGGGCCGTCGGCCGGCCCGCCCTCCCGGCGAACGTGACACCGCCCAGGAGAGCGCGAGGTGGAAGCGGGCACGGGTGATCCCGACGTACAGCAGGCGGCGTTCCTCCTCGACCTGCTCGTCGGTCTTGGCGTAGGCGATCGGCATCATGCCCTCGGTCAGCCCGACCAGGAACACCGCGTCCCACTCCAGCCCCTTGGCCGCGTGCAGCGATGCCAGGGTGACGCCCTGGACGGTCGGCGCGTGCTGGGCGGCGGCGCGCTCGTCGAGCTCCCGGACGAGATCGGCGAGCGTCGCGCCGGGCTTAGCGGCTTCGAAGTCCTCGGCCAGCCGGACCAGCGCGGCCAGCGACTCCCACCGGTCGCGCACCGCCCCGGAGCCAGCGGGCGGCCGGTGCGACCAGCCTTGGGTGGAGAGCACGGCCCGCACCTGGGTCGGCAGCCCTTCGGCGCCGTCGAGCAGGGAGTCGTTCCCCCCGGCCCGGGCGGCCCCCCGCAAGGCCACCCACGCCTCACGGACCTCGCGGCGTTCGAAGAACCGCTCGGCCCCGCGCAGCTGGTAGGGCACCCCCGCGTCGGCGAGCGCCTGCTCGTAGACGCCGGACTGGGAATTCACCCGGTAGAGGACGGCGATCTCCCCCGCCGGGACTCCTGCGGCGATGAGGTCGCGGATACGGCGAGCGGTCCCTTCCGCCTCGGCCGGCTCGTCCGCGTACTCCGTGTAGACGGGCTCCGGGCCCTTGTCGCGCTGGGAGACGAGTTCGAGGCGGTGCTCGGCCGCCCGTCCGCTCGCCTGGCTCAGCAGTCCGTTGGCGAGGTGGACGACCTGCGGGGTGGAGCGGTAGTCCCGGACCAGTTTGACCACGGTGGCGTTCGGGTGGGCGGTGCGGAAGTTCAGCAGGTGGTCGGGGGTGGCGCCGGTGAAGGAGTAGATCGTCTGGCTGGCGTCGCCGACGACGCAGAGGTTGTCCCGGCCGCCGACCCAGAGGTCGAGCAGCCGCTGCTGGAGCGGGCTGACGTCCTGGTACTCGTCGACCACGAAGTGCTGGTACTGGGCGCGGACGTTCTCGGCGATGTCCTTGCGGTCCTGGAGGATCGCGACGGTGAGCAGCAGCACGTCCTCGAAGTCGATCACGGACCGGTCCCGCTTCAGCTGCTCGTACGTCGCGTAGATCTTGGCGAGCTCCGCGGGGTCGCGGGGGGCGTCTCGGAGGCTTTTGGCCACGGCGGCCGGGTAGTCGGCGGGAACGGTCTGGGTGACCTTGGACCACTCGATCTCGCTCGTGGCGTCACGGAGTTCGTTGCGGTCGAGACGGATCTCGCAGCGGGCCGCCGCCTCGGCGACCAGTTGGACCTTGCGCTCCAGCAGCCGGGGAAGATCGCCACCGACTGCTTTCGGCCAGAAATACTGGAGCTGGCGCAGGGCGGCGGAGTGGAACGTCCGCGCCTGCACCCCCGAGGCGCCGAGCTGGCGGAGGCGCCCGCGCATCTCTCCGGCGGCCCGGTTGGTGAACGTGACGGCCAGCACGGTGGAGGGCTGCAGGATCCCGGCGCGGACGCCGTACGCGATGCGGTGGGTGATCGCGCGCGTCTTGCCCGTGCCCGCTCCGGCCAGCACGCACACCGGCCCGTGCAGGGCGAGGGCGACTTCGCGCTGTTCGGGGTCGAGCCCTTCCAGGACCGCGTCCGGGGACTCGGGCACCTGCGGGAAGAGGGTGGAATGCGTTGCTGCTGTCACCCTGCCATGCTGCCAGGTCGCCGGCGGCCACCGGGATCGTTGTCCACAGGGGTGACGCATCCGTCATACCGGAGCGCACGGCCGGGCCGCCGGCACCGGCCGCAGGGGGGAACGACGGCCTTCGCCGACGTGCGGCCGCACGGAACAGCAGGTCACCGGGCTCGCCCGGGGCGCTGTCGGTGGTGGGTGGGAAGATCCTCATGGTCGGCCCGAGCGGGCCCGTACCCGACTCCGGGGAGGTCGCGTGGACGTGTGGCAGAAGCTCTCGGCGCAGGTCGAAGAGCGGCTGGCGACGGTGTCGGCCGGTGAGCGCGGCGTCTTCGCCGCCGCGGTCGCGGAGCGCCTCATGAGCCGGCACGAGGCGTTGCCCGAGGACGAGCGTGCGCCGTTCACCCTGAGCCTGCGCCCCTTGCTGGATTCCGTGTGGGACGGCGTTCTCGGTGACACGTCGGCCTTCTCGGCGGTCAATCGGGGCGTCGCCGCGTACATGCTCAGCGAGTACTGCCACAACGACGGCCAGGACGGGCCGGACGAGGCGGACGAGTCCGCCGCGGCGGCGACGTTGCACGCCGCGCACGCCTACCTGTTCGGCTGCCGGGACTTCGCCGTGTGGACCGGCGAGCGGGCGGTGGAAGCCGTCGACCAGCATCTTCAGGACCTCGCCGAGAGGGCGGACGACGGAGCGGGCGGCCTCCCGGTCGACACGGACGAAGCGCTCGTCCGCGAGCTGCGGCGTCAGCTCCGTGACCTCGATCTCATAGCCGGCTTCACGGAGCAGCTCCGCCACGCCGCCATGGGACTGTCCCTCGACACCTCGGCCCGGCTCCGCGGGGAGTTGCGGGTTCCGCTGTCCAGCCAGGAGTGAGCCTCCCCGGGGGCGGATCGGTCGGCCGCGGGACCAGGCAGGGAGAGACAGAGGGGCCGGTGACGGCGGAGGGGGTGCATCGCACCGGGCGCGGGAATGGTGGCAGCGGCCCGAGCGTTGTGCGAGCGGGTCCCACGACCGCGTTCCCGGTACGGGTGCGTGGTGCGGAGGCTCGGTAGACCGCACCTTTTCGGCCTTTTCCGGCTTCGGGCGTGCGGCGAATCGGACGAGACGACCAGAGGAGCACCAGCGACATGCCGGGCACTGTGACGATGTACAGCACCACGTGGTGCGGCTACTGCCGCCGCCTCAAGGGCCAGATGGACCGCGAGGGCATCGGGTACACCGAGATCAACATCGAGCTGGACCCGGAGTCGGCCGCCTTCGTCGAGAAGGCGAACGGCGGAAACCAGACGGTCCCCACCGTCCGGATCGTTCCGGCGCAGGGCGGCTCCGAGGTCGTCATGACCAACCCCAGCCTCGCCCAGGTGAAGCAGGCGCTCGGCGCCTGACCGCCGAACCCGCAACACCCGCAACACCCGCAACACAG
>NZ_JBHWZJ010000442.1:0-5163 GCF_042728415.1 Streptomyces sp. NPDC060198
GCCTCCGCCCCCGCCCCCGCCCCCGCCCCCGCCGCTGTCGGCCCCCGCGCGGGCGCGGAAGGGGCACGGTGGTCCGCCGCCCGTCGGCGGGTTCCCCGCCGCCCCGGCCGGCATGTCCTACGGTGCCGCACCCGCTCCCGCCGCGCCCGGTGCCCCCGCGCCGGCCGCGGCGTCTCCCTCTCCCCCGCCGGCCGGCCCGCCCCGGCCGACCAGTGCCGAGCTCGACTACGCGAGCCTGGTCCTGTCCGGTCCCGAGGCGCAGGGCGGTCGCCGGGGCAGGCTCTTCGCCGACGTGCCGTTCGATCCGGTGGTGGCCGAACACCGCCGCCGTGCCGAAGCGGTGGCCTCGTTGCCGCTGCCGGGACAAGCCGTGCGGCCCCGGGAGTCGGCGGGCTCCTTCGACCACCGCTTCGACGCCGCCGCCCGTGCCGACGTACCGTCCGACGGCACCTGGCACACCGTCACCGTCGGCGAGATCCCGGTGGGTCTGCGCGCCGAGTACCTCGCGGTGCCGTCCGTGGAGCAGACCGTCCACGCGACGCTGGTGCTCTCCAATGCCACCGACCAGGCGCTGCTGGCGGGGCCGGTGGAGGTCACCGTCGACGACGAGTTCCTGCTGACCACCGCGCTGCCCACGCTCGCGCCCGGCGCCGTCCGCCGGGTGGGGCTCGGGCCCGCCGAGGGTATCCGCGTCACCCGGCGCACGAACCTGCACGAGTCGACCTCCGGACTGCGCGGCAACACCACCGTGCTCAACCACGGTGTCCGCGTGGAGCTGGCCAACGGGCTCGCGCGGCCCGTCCGGGTCGAGGTCCACGAGCGGGTGCCCGTCACCTCCGATCCGGACGTACGGATCGAGGAGCGGGCCGGCTGGACCGTGCCCGTGGAGGGCGCGGGGCCCGACCACCACGCACCGGGTACCCGCATCTGGCGCCTGGACCTGGCCGCAGGGGCCACCGCCGCCCTCGACGGCGGCTACGAGATCCGCATACCGACCGGCAAGTCCATGGTCGGCGGCAACCGCAGGAGCTGACACCCGCCATGTCCACGGCCCCGAAGCCTCTTCCCCTCCCCGTCACCGCCGTCACCTGCCTGGAAGACCGTGCGCACGTCGAGCGCACCGCCGTGCTCGACCTGGTGCCCGGCGTCCAGCGGCTCCGCCTAGGCCCGGTCGGCGCGCTCGCCGTCGACCGGAGTCTCCACGCGGAACTGACCGCCCCGTACGCCGCGACCGTCCTCGACGTGCGGATCGTCCGCACCTGGACACCGCGCGGGCCGCATCCGCTCACCGACGAGGACTCTCCCCTCCGCCACCGCGTGCGCGCCCTCGAAGAGGAGCGGCCGTCCCTGGAGAGGCAGCGCGACCGCCTGCGCACCCGTCTCGACGTGCTCGGTCGTCTCGCCGCCGATCTGCTGCGGGACATCGGCGAGGGAGCCGGCTCCGGAGTGCCCGAACCGTCCCGCTGGACGGGCGAACTGGACCGGGTGGACGACGAGCACGAGACGTACGGCGAGCAACTGCGCGCCGTGGAAGCCCGGCTGAAATCCCTGGGCGAAGAACTCGGAGCAGCGGAAAGGGCTATAAGCCTCACCGAGGACGAACCGGCCGAGCTCGTCGGCCACATCGAGCTGACCGTGGAGGCCGGGGCAGCAGGGGCGGCAGGGCTGCGCCTGACCCATATCACCCCGTGCGCGCTGTGGCGGCCCGCCTACCGGGCCGTGCTCGACGGGGGGTCCCTGACGCTGGAGACGGACGCGGTGGTCTGGCAGCGGACCGGCGAGGACTGGTCGGAGGTACCGCTGACCCTGTCGACGGCCCGCTCGGCGTCGGCGGGCGCGCCACCGCGACTGACCGAGGACCGGCTGACGCTGAAGGACCGTCCGGCCGCCGAACGCCGCACGGTGGAGGTTGAGTTGCGCGAGGAGGAGATCGCGACGCTCGGCCCCACGCCGGTGCTCGGCCTCCCCGGGGTGGACGACGGCGGCGAGGCGCAGGTGCTGAGGGCTCCCGCGCCGGTCTCGGTGGCCGGTGACGGCCGCGCCCACCGGGTACCGCTCTCCTCGTTCACCGTCGCCGCACGCGACGAGTACGCCTGCGCACCGGAATTGTCCCCGCTGGTCACCCAAGTGGCGCGGTTCGAGAACCTCTCCGGCCACGCGCTGCTCGCCGGTCCGGTGGAGCTGATCCGCGGGAGCGGGTTCGGCGGGCGTGGCACGCTGGACTTCACCGCACCCGGCGGCCCGGTCGAGCTGGCCTTCGGCAGCCTCGACGACTTCCACGTGGTCCGGGAGGCCGAGGAGTCCCGCGAGACCACCGGCATCACCCAACGGACCGTGGTCACTCGGACGGTGCGGCTGCGGGTGTCGCGGTTCTCGGCCCCCGGGGACAGGGACGAGCGGGTGGTCGTCCTGCGGGAACGCGTTCCGGTCTCGGAGGTCTCCGCGGTGGAGGTGCACCTGAACAAGGACGGCTGCTCCCCCGCGCCGGACGCGGTCGACGCCGAGGGCATCGTCCGCTGGGACGTCTCCCTCCCGCCCGGCGGGCATCGCACGGTCACCCTGGTCTACGAGGTGTCGGCGAGCGCCAAGGTCACCGGTCTCTGAACGGGGCGGACGCGGAGCGGAGACGGAACGGAAGCGGCGCTGAAGCAGAACGGAATCCGGGCGTCCGCGGGTTGACGGGACCATGCCCGAACGGCAAAGATCATCGGGCTCGACTCTGACAACGTTGTCGTACGAGAGGAATGCGATGAAAGCGCTGAGAAAACGCGTATTCGGCGTCCTGCTGATCGCCACCACGATGGTCGCGGCTTCCGCCACCTCCGGTGTCGCGAACTCCCGGCCACAGGGAGCGAAATTCGCCGCCGACCCCACCACGCTGGTCGACACGTCGATCGGCAACAACGGCGACGGGACCACCTTCCCCGGTGCCTCCGCACCGTTCGGCATGGTGCAGCTGAGCCCCGACACACAGCTGAACAAGTACGCCTCCTACGACTACGCCCAGGACACCATCCTCGGTTTCAGCCACACGCACCTCTCGGGCGTCGGTTGTCAGACGATGGGCAACTTCCGGTTCATGCCGACCACCGGTGCGGTCACCTCGTCCGACCCGGCACAGTACGGCGCGAAGTTCAGCCACGACAACGAGACCCGTTCGCCCGGCTACTACGGCGTGAAGCTCGACAACGGCATCGAGGCCGAGCTCACCGCGACGGAGCGCACCGGCCAGCACCGCTACACCTTCCCGGCCGGGTCGGACTCGGAGAACGTGCTCATCGAGACCGGCCAGAGCAACGGCAGCACCTACGCCGGTGACATCAAGGTGGTCGGCGACGACACCGTGGAGGGCTGGCTCCAGGGCGGCAACTTCTGCGGCGAGACCGGCAAGGAGCGCTACCGGATCTTCTTCAGCGCGAAGTTCGACCGGAAGTTCTCGGCCTTCGGCACCTGGTCCGACGACACGCTCACCCCGGGCGCCCGCGAAGCGACGCGCGGCACCAAGCGCGCCGGTGCCTGGCTGTCCTTCGACCCGTCCAAGGGCGACCAGGTCGGCACCTCGGTGGGCCTGTCCTACACCTCCGTCGACGGCGCCCGCCTCAACCGCAAGACCGAGCAGCCGAAGTCCTTCGACAAGGCCCGGGCCGGCGTGCACGACGCCTGGAAGGACGAGCTGAACCGGATGCGCGTGGCCGGTGGCACCACCGCCGACCAGCGCACCTACTACAGCGCGCTCTACCACTCGCTGCTGCACCCGTCGATCGGTTCCGACGTCGACAACCGCTACCGCGGCTTCGACGACCAGGTGCACCGCGCGGACTCGACGTACTACCAGATGTTCTCGCTCTGGGACACCTACCGCTCGCAGAACCAGCTGGTGGCCCTGCTGAACCCGGACAAGGCCACGGACATGGCCAAGTCCGTGCTGCACATCTACCAGGACGGCGGCTGGGTGCCGCGCTGGGGACTCGGCGGCGGCGAGACCAACGTGATGAGCGGCGACCCCATCACCCCCTGGGTCGTCGACCTCTACAACCGCGGCCTGCTCGACAGGAGCACCTCGCGCCGGCTCTTCGACGCGCTCTGGAAGAACGCCAACGAGGTACCCGCCGACCAGTCGCTCTTCCGCGGCCGCGACGGCAACCCGACCTACGTCCAGAACGGCTGGGTCGCCTACCAGAACCTGCCCGGTTACACGTACGGCGACAGCCGCCAGGCCGGTTCGGCCACGCTGGAGTACGCGCTCGCCGACTGCGCGCTGTCCACCATGGCCGGTGGCCTCGGCTACCGGGACAAGGCCGCGACGCTCGCCTCGCGCTGCGACAACTTCTCCACGCTCTGGGACTCCGGCGTGACGTCGCAGGGGTTCACCGGCTTCCCGGTCACCCGTAACGCGGACGGCTCCGTCGCCGGTGACCCCGACCCCACCCAGTCCGGCGCCTTCCACGAGGGCACCGCCTGGCAGTACCAGTGGCTCGCCCAGCAGGACCCGCAGACCCTCTACGGCCTGATGGGCGGCAAGGACAAGGCCGAACAGCGGCTCGACACCTTCTTCGACCTGCCGACCGTGCTCGCCGACCCGGCGAAGGCCGCCAAGGAGAGCTGGGTGACCGGGGCGTACGACTACCACAACAACTTCGCCTTCAACCCGAACAACGAGCCCGACTTCCACACCCCGTGGATGTACACGTGGACCGACTCGCCGTGGAAGACCTCGTCCGTGCTGCGCGCGATGCGGACGCTCTTCACCGATGACGCGTACGGCATGCCCGGCAACGACGACCTCGGCGCCACCTCGTCGCTGCTCGTCTTCGCCATGGCCGGTGTCTTCGAGGCCCAGCCCGGTTCCGCCAACTACATCGTCACCGCACCGATGTTCGAGAAGGTCGAGATCCGGCCGGAGCACGGCCGCACGATCAGCATCGAGGCCCCCGGCGCCAGCGCGTCGAAGCTCCAGTACGTGTCCTCCGTGACCACGTCCAAGGGCAAGCTGCGCCAGAGCTGGCTCTCCCACGAGGACCTGCTGCACGCCGGCACGATGCGGATCAGCCTCTCCGACAAGCCGACGGCCTGGGGCGTCAACGCCGCCCCGCCCGCCATGGGCGCCACGGCCGCCAAGCACTGACGGCCCCCGGGGGTGTCCGGCCCGAGTCGACCACGACC
>NZ_JBHWZJ010000443.1:0-5140 GCF_042728415.1 Streptomyces sp. NPDC060198
GTGCGGGGGTGGTCCGCACCCCCGCACCGGGACCGCCGGTGCGTTCCGTTCCGCTCCCCTACCGGTGCGAGGGGAACTCCACGACCTGCTGGTAGGTCGGCCGGTTCTGCCACGGGATCGTCTTCTGGGTGATCCCGCCCAGCGCGCGGTGGATGATCGCGTCGCTGCACCACTGGTTGCCGGCCGCGCAGTTGTCGTCACCCGGGTAGACCGTGGTGGCGGGCTTGGCGGCGGCCGCCTTCAGAGTGGTGAGCAGGGCGTCGCGGCAGGTGGCGAGTACGCCGCCCCCGCAGTAGGTGCGGGCCAGCGGCCCCTGGACGTTCTCGCCGAGGACCTGGCGCAGGTCCTTGTCGGCGAAGGCCCACCAGCCGTACTGGAAGGCGGAGCCGCTGTGCGCCCCGCTGGGTCCGTGGCTGGCGGCCGGGGACTCGTCCACGGCGAGGTTCGCCGCCAGGGCGCCGTAGAGCGCGTCCCCGAGTCCGGGCCGGAACTCCGCGTCCATCAGCGCGGGCCACCAGGCGTCCATGACGCGTACGGCGTCCGCGTTGGCGTACGTCGCGGAGCCCGCCGCCGTCTCCTTGCGCTGCGAGCCGGCCGCCCGCCACGCCTCCAGCTGCTTGACGACGGCGTCGAGGGCGGTGTCGGTGACGGGCTGGGAGCGGATGATCTTCAGCAGCTCGGGCAGCAGCTGCTCGCCGCGCAGATCGGTCACGGCGGACTGCTCCATGGCCTTGGTGAGCGAGGCGCGGGTGACGCCGCCCTGGGCGACCAGCGCGGAGACCCGGTCGTCCAGCAGGTCGGCCCGGTGCACGGCGCCGAACCCGAAGCCGGCGGAGGCGTACCCCTTGGCCTGCCGGTTGTTCCAGGAGATGTAGTAGTCCTGGCCGCTGGAGTGCGGATGCGCGGCGAAGGACGTGTACGTGGCGGTGTTGGCGACCGGGTCGAAGCCCTGCCACTCGTACGCCCGGTCCGCCGCGATCGGCAGCGCCGGGTCCACGCCCGCGGCCCGCTCCGGGTTCATGCCGCTGTTGTAGTAGGCGGCGGTGCGGGAGTCGGCGTAGAACCAGTTGAAGGCGTAGTCGATGTTGCTCGCCGCCTGCTGGAAGGAGGCGGCGTCGGTCACGTACGCCGGGTCGTTGAGCATCTGGAAGCCGATGATGGAGTCGGCCTCGTGACGGTAGGTGGTGCGCAGCGAGGTGTACGCGACCGGCTTGCCGCCCACCGTGGCGCGGTGGGTGACGATGCCGTAGTTGGTGCGCCAGACCTGCATCCGGTAGGAGCCGACGGCGGTGGAGTCGGCGGTCGTGGGCTTCCAGGAGTTGGTGCGCTCCATCTTCTCCATGGGCGTGCAGGTGCCCCGGTAGAGGTAGGAGGCGGAGTTCTTCGTCGGGGTGGCGCCGCTCGCCTCGCAGAGCGGGACGGCGTAGGTGTCGGTGATGTCCTGGGCGGCGGAGGTGGCGCTCCAGGCGTAGTCCTCGCCGCGTCCCATCTGGACGTACATGCCGACGCCCGCGAAGGAGACGCCGCGGGCGCTGATGCCGGGTCCCTGGATCTCCTGGAGCATCATCAGCTGCGGGGCGAAGTAGCCGGTCTGCGGGCCGAAGACGGCGACCGGGTTGCCGCTCGCGGTGCGGGAGCCGGAGACCACCAGGGCGTTGGACATGCCGCGCTTCTGCGCGTCGGTGCCGGAGCCGGGCAGGGTGCCCTCGGGGATGACGCCGTCGTCGAAGACGCCCTGGAGCGGCTTGAGGGCGGCGGGCGCGGCGACCGGGGCCTTGAGGTTGGTGCCCGCGGAGCCGGTGCGGTCGTAGATCAGGGGCTCGGCGGTGACGGAGCCCTTGTCGGGGAGGGCGGTGCCGCGCGCGGTGGCGGGCTTCTGGGCGTACGGGAAGGAGGTGCCGTCGTGCACGGTGAGGACGGCTTCCGGGTCCTCGCGCTGCCGGAACGACTCCCAGACCCGGGTGCCCTCGGTGACGCCGTACTTCTCCTGGGCGGCGAGCAGCGAGATGGCGGCCTGCACCTCGCCGCCGCCTCCGCCGCCAAACTGGCCGCCGACGACGGTGGCGATGGCGATCAGGTCGGTGAGCTTGAAGGGCACGATCTCGCCGACGTTGGTGATCGAGTCGATCTTGCCGGTGAGGACGTACTCGCCGGGGAAGTTGCGACTCGACTTCGCCTTGTCCTTGTAGGCGTTGATGCCGTCGATGTAGGCCTGCGCGTCCGACATGGCCAGCTCGCCGCGCGCGCCCTCGGTGGTCCTGATCCGCTCGACCTGGGCTTGGAGATCGGCCTCGGTGTACGGGGCCTGCGGCCAGAACTGCTGCTCCAGGCCCTGGTTGGCGAGGGCCCCGCCGGCGAAGGAGGTGAGTTCGCCGCGTCCGATGTGGCGGAAGAGGTCCATCAGCCAGAGCCGGTCCTGGCCTGCCGCGTAGCCGGCGCCGAACTCGGTGCCGTAGCGGGTGGTGCCGACGATGTGCGGGACGCCGGTCTTCTTGTCCCGGGTGATGGTGACGTCGCTGCGGGGCGAGACGGTGGACTCGACCTGACCGGACGGGACGCCGAAGGAGGCGTCGTTGAAGAAGTCGGTCAGCTTGGCGTCGGTGAGGGTGCTCTGGCCGGAGATCAGCGAGGTGTAGCGGTCGAGCTGGTCGTCGCTGTGGGAGGGATGGGTGCCGAAGAGCTTGTTGCCGAGGATGTCGGCGAGGGTGGCGTTGCCGTTGGCGCCGGGCGGCAGGATGTCCGCGCACTGCCCGGCGCAGTGGTCGGTGACCGCGGCGGTGGCCGCCACCGGGGCGGCGCCTGCCGGGAGTGATCCCGCCAGCATGGAGGTTCCGAGTGCGAGGACGGCCGCGAAGGTCGCGGCGAGCTTGCCGGTACGTGTACGTGGGGGCATGCGTACTCCTCAGGGAGGCCGATGCGCCGGAGATTACCGACGGTAAGTCGGGTCCGTAAGGTGAGCATCAGTCACCTTTGCCGAATCGTCACACGCCCCCGCGGGGCGCCGGCCGGCGGCTGCACGCCACTGTGTGCACCCCCGTCCCATCCGTGGCCGGAAATCATCTTTCGGGGGAGCCAGAACGGGCAGGCGTACGTCCATCCCCACAAGAACACCGAACGACGGAGGTGGCGGTGGTATGGCCGGTTTCCGGAGTCTTGCGAGACAGGTCCGTGACCCCCGGGCCGATCTGGCCCTGCGGCGGTACTCGCTGCGCAAATGCCTGGAGCGCTTCGCCCCCTACGGGCACCGGGCGACCTGGGACCATCTGTGCGCCCGGCACGGGTTCGGCCCGGAGGACCGGGCTCCCGACCCGGCCCGGCTGACGGGCGCGCTGGCCGAGCTGGAGGCGGCCCGGGCCCTCTGGCTGGCGTACGAGGCGGGGTTCGCCGAACGGCGGCGCCGCGAGAAGCGCGAGGGGCTGCGCCGGCCCGGCGGTTTCGACGCCTGGCACCGGCGGATCTGGGGAGGCAACGGCGTGGCCCGCTGCGCCGACCCCGGTACGCATCCGAGCGCCCCGCTCCCCGAAGTACTGCTCCGGCTGATCACCGCGCTCGGCGCGGAGCCCGGCACGGCCTGCCCGGTCTGCGCGGAGACCCGGATCGTCTGGCGCCAGGACCCGCACCGCGAACCCCGGTCCGGTCCGGAGTGCACGGGCTGCGGCATCCTCGTACCGGCGTCGGCGCTGACGCCGGGGACGCTGGTAAGGGCGCACCGGATACGGCACCAGCAGCTGACCTCGGCGGCCTGAGAGCCTGCCGGGTGGCCTTCGACCGGCCGGCGTGGCCACCCGGCCGGAGGCCGCCCGCCAGACCCTGAGGCAGCGGCCGGAGCACGGGTGGCCGGGGGCCGGACGAGCGGCCCCCGGGCGCCGATGCGCCCCGCCCCCGGAGCGTCAGTCGCGCGGCTCCGGGCCGGTCGGGCGCTCCGGCATCAGCCGGGAACCGGCCATTCGCTCGCCGGAGATGTCGTCCGGGTTGGAGAGGACGCAGTTCTCCAGCGAGAGGCAGCCGCACCCGATGCAGTCGGTCAGATGGTCGCGCAGCCGGCCGAGCTGCTCGATGCGCTCGTCCAGCTCGGCACGCCACGCCCCGGAGAGTCGGGCCCAGTCCTCCCGGGTGGGCGTGCGCTCCTCCGGGAGTTCGGCGAGCGCCTCACGGATGGTGGCCAGCGGGATGCCGACCCGCTGGGCCGCGCGCACGAACGCGACCCGCCGGAGCGCGTCCCTGTCGTAGCGTCGCTGGTTGCCGCTGGTGCGGCGGCTGGTGATCAGCCCCTTGGACTCGTAGAAGTGCAGGGCCGAGACGGCCGCGCCGCTGCGCGCGGCGAGTTGGCCGACGGTGAGTTCGTGGAGCGACTGGGGAATCTGGGGCACGCCTCGAACCTACTGCGCACGCGACCGCACCTCCCCGCTTCGTTGACAGGAGCCGGTGGCCACTCCATGCTGAGCAAGCGCTTAGACATCGAGCAGTGAGCCGGAAGGCAGGACCAGGACCATGGCAGAGCCGAAGATCTTCACCTCCGCACAGGAGCTGCGCGACGGTGTGGGCGAGCAGCTGGGGCACAGCGACTGGCTGGAGATCGACCAGAAGCGGATCGACCAGTTCGCCGAGGCGACCGGCGACCACCAGTGGATCCATGTCGATCCCGAGCGCGCGGCGACCGGCCCGTTCGGCACCACGATCGCCCACGGGTACCTGACGCTCTCCCTGCTCCCGGCACTCGTCCCGCAGGTCATGTCGGTCGAAGGCGCGAAGATGGGCATCAACTACGGGACCAACAAGGTGCGTTTCCCCTCCACGGTCCCGGTCGGCTCGCGGCTGCGCGCCACCGCCGTGCTGAAGTCCGTCGAGGAGGCGGGCGGCGGGGTGCAGATCACGGCGGTCGTGACCGTGGAGCGCGAGGGCGGCGAGAAGCCGGCCTGCGTCGCCGAGTCGGTGTCCCGCTACTACTTCTGAGCGATCGCCCCCGCACGGGCCTCACGGCCACGGGCCCGCCGCACCCCGAGGACGCGGGGCGCGGCGGGCCCGCCGCCCAGGCCGGGACGCGCGCGGAGCCCGACATAGGGGGCCCGCCCCAGCGCAGCACCAGGTCCACGTATAGCGCGCCCCCCGCCACGGGCGGCCGGCGGCCCGGCGCGGTGAA
>NZ_JBHWZJ010000444.1:0-5124 GCF_042728415.1 Streptomyces sp. NPDC060198
GACCGCCACCGGGGGCCGGACACCGGGATCAGCGCCGGGCGTGCTCGCGGAAGCCGCGCCCCGTCTTGCGGCCCAGGCACCCCGCCGCGACCAGGTGCTCCAGCAGCGGCGCCGGGGCCAGCCCCGGGTCGCGGAACTCCTGGTGCAGCACCTTCTCGATGGCGAGGGAGACGTCCAGCCCGACCACGTCCAGCAGTTCGAACGGGCCCATCGGATAGCCGCCGCCGAGCTTCATCGCGGCGTCGATCTCGTCCAGCGTCGCGTAGTGCTCCTCGACCATCTTGATCGCGTTGTTGAGGTACGGGAAGAGCAGCGCGTTCACGATGAACCCGGCCCGGTCGCCGCAGTCCACCGGGTGCTTGCGCACCTTCGCGCAGACCTCCCGCACGGTGGCGTGCACGTCGTCGGCGGTCAGCACCGTGCGGACCACCTCGACGAGCTTCATCGCGGGCGCCGGGTTGAAGAAGTGCATCCCGATCACGTCCTGGGGCCGCGACGTCGCCCGCGCGACGGACACCACCGGCAGCGAGGACGTGGTGGTGGCGAGCACCGCGCCCGGCTTGCAGACCTTGTCCAGCGTCGCGAAGAGCTGCTGCTTGACCAGCAGGTCTTCGGCGACCGCCTCCACGGCGAGATCGACCTCGGCGAACGCGTCCAGGGAGCCGGCCGGGGTGATCCGGGCCAGCGTCTCGTCCCGCGCCCCGGCGGTCAGCCGCCCCTTGGCCACCGAGCGCTCCAGGGACTTGGCGATCCGCCCCTTGGCGGTGTCCGCCTTCTCCTGGGTCCGGGCCGCGAGCACCACCGTGTAGCCGGCCTTCGCGAAGACCTCCGCGATACCGGACGCCATGGTGCCCGAGCCCGCCACCCCGACCGCGGTGACCGTGCGCCCCGGGACGCCGACCGCGCCCGCGCCCGGAGTGAGCGCGTCCGGGACCACGTCCTGGCTGCCCGGCGCCGCGTACGAGTAGAAGCCCCGGCCCGCCTTGCGTCCGGTCAGCCCGGCCTCGCTGAGCTGGCCGAGGACCGGTGCGGGCGCGTGCAGCCGGTCGTGCGAGGCGGCGTACATGGCCTCCAGCACCGTACGGGCGGTATCGACGCCGATCAGGTCGAGCAGAGCGAGCGGCCCCATCGGGAGGCCGCAGCCGAGCTTCATCGCGGCGTCGATGTCCTCGCGGGAGGCGTAGTTCGCCTCGTACATGGCGGCGGCCTGGTTGAGGTAGCCGAAGAGAAGGCCGTCCGCGACGAACCCCGGACGGTCCCCGACCGCGACCGGCTCCTTGCCCAGCTCACGCGCCAGCGCGGTGACGGCCTCCACCGCCGGCGGGGCGGTCAGCACCGAGGAGACCACCTCCACGAGCTTCATCGCCGGTGCCGGATTGAAGAAGTGGAGCCCGAGCACCCGCTCCGGGCGCAGCGACTCGGCGGCCAGCCGGGTCACGGACAGGGCGTTGGTGCCGGTCGCCAGGATCGTGCCCGGCCCCACCACCGCGTCCAGCTCCCGGATCACCTGCTGCTTGATCTCGTACGACTCCGGCACCACTTCGATGACGAGTTGGGCGTCGGCGGCCGCCGACAGGTCGGAGAAGGTACGGAAACGGGCGAGGACGTCGTCGCGTTCCCGCTCGGTGAGGCGTTCCCGGCTCACGGCGCGGGCGGTGGAGACCTCCAGCGAGGCGACCGCCCGGGCGGCCGCCTGCGGGTCGGTGTCGATGCCGATGACCTCGCGGCCCGCGCGGGCCAGGACCTCGGCGATGCCGGTGCCCATGGTGCCGAGACCGACGACGGCGATGGTGGAGAACGGGGTGTCCATCACGGGACTCCAGGGTGAGTGACGACTGTGAGGGAGCACGGCGCGCACGAGGGGCGGAGGAACGCGCGCGTGCGGAAGGCGTGTCGAGGTGTACGGGACCGGACTGCGGAACCGCGGAGATCGGGTCCCGGGGCCGGAGGGGGACGGACCCTGTCCCGGGTCGCGTCGTACGGGGCTTTCGCTGCTCACGAAGACCGCCGAACCGACATGCACTCCGGATGGCTGCGTCACCAGGCCACCGGAGCCTGCGGGGGGTAAGCCCCGCTCACATGAGACTAACCGGCGGGTAACGAGCGCGCCAGCCCGGAACCCTTGTGCCCTGGACCACACTTGACCGTGTGTGCGAACGTCCGCACCCTCCGCACGGAACGTGTCCGTGGATACGCTGAGCGTCATGGACGAGGAGCCGGGACCACTCACGGAAACACGTACCGAGTCGCTCACGGAGCCGCTCACCGAATCGCTCACGGGCCGGCTGCGGGACGAGGCCGGCGCGGCGGGGGAGGCGGAGTGCGCACGGCTCGCCTCCACCGCCGACCGGGAGGAACTCGCCCGGGCTCTCGTCGAACCCGGCCGCCCCCTCTGGTCCCGGGAACTCGCCGCCTTCCGGCTCGGCTGCGCCGGGGACCGCCGCGCCTTCGAGGCGCTCGTGCTGCTGCTCAACCACCGGGACCCCGAGCGTTGCGTCTGCGCCGCCCACGCCCTCGCCGAGCTGCGCGACCCCCGCACGCCCCGCGCGGCGGCAGCGCTCGCCACCAACCCCCTGCGCTCCGCTTACGCCCTCCACCCCGTGCGTCTGCTGACCGCGCTGCGCGCCCCCGAGTCCGCACCCGCGCTGATCGCCACCCTGGAGAGGCTGCTGGTGCCGCGCAGGCCGAAGGCTGACGCGGCACCAGCACCCGAGGAACCGCACTGGCGGGTGGCGCTGGCCTGCGTGGAGGGTCTCGGGCAGCTCGGCGACGACCGGGCCCGGCCCGTCCTGGAGTCGGCGCTGTCCCGCCCCAGGCTCTCCGGTGCCGCCGCCGAGGCCCTCAGCCGGCTGCCCGCGGAATGAGCGACCGGACGTACCGGACCTCGGGGACCATCGAGCCGCCGGCCTCGAAGTCCTCCTCCGCCCCGTCCGGCGCGAACCCCGCGCGCTCGTAGAAGCGGCGCGCCCCGGTGTTCTCCCGCAGCACCCAGAGCGCCAGCGTCGGGAACCCGTCCGCCGCGGCCCGGACCAGGACCTCGGCGAGGAGGAAGCCGCCCGTGCCGGCCCTCGTGCGGTCGGGCCGTACGTAGAGCGTGTACAGCTCACCGCCCTCGGTCCGGCGCCCGTCGTCCTCGCGGTAGGCGCCGTAGCAGGCCCAGCCGACGACCTCCGGGGCCGGTGAACCGGGTGGCCCGGTCACCGCCACCAGGTTCACCGCGCCGCTCGCGGCGAGCCGCTCGCGCCGGAGCTCCGTCTCCCTGCCGAGGTCCATCGCGTCCAGATACGGCTGCGGCATCAGCCCGCGGTACGCGGACTGCCAGCCGCCCACCCGTATCGCGGCGACCGCCTCGCAGTCCTCGTCGGTCATCTCGCGCAGGTACGGGCCCGGGACGGGTGCCGAGGGCGCCCCCGGGGTGTGGCGTGTCTTCATGACGGCCATCCTGGAGTACGCCCCGCCCGGGGGATCCGGCCGGGCCCGCGTGCGGATCAGCCCCGGAAGCCGAGCAGCCCGTGCAGGGTTCCGCCGCCGTTGCCCGAGGTGGTCCCGCTGTCGGTGGCGCGCAACGCCTTCTCGGCGGGCAGCGGCTTCGGGTCCGGTCGTGCCGCGCAGACCGCGTCCGGGTGCTCCCCGTCGGTCGCGGCCGGCAGCGCGCCGGTCGCGAGGTACCCCGACAGGTAGCCGTCCAGGCAGGTGTTGCCGCTCAGGGTGATGCCGTGGTTCCCGCCGCCCTGCTCCACGACCAGCCGGGAGCCCTTGAGCTTGCGGTGCATGCTCAGCCCGCCCTCGTACGGGGTGGCCGCGTCCTCGGTCGCCTGGAAGAGCAGCACCGGCGGCACCGCGTCGTTCGCGATCCGGACCGGCCCGAGCGGCTCCACCGGCCAGCTCGCGCACGGCGCGTTGTACCAGGTGTTGTTCCAGGCGATGAAGGGCGCCTTCGCGTCCACCGCCCGCGCGTCGGTGCGCCAGGCGGTCCAGTCCCGGGGCCAGGCGGCGTCGCGGCACTGGACCGCCGTGTAGACGGAGTAGCCGTTGCTGTCGTCACCTGCCTCGCCGAACCGTTCGTAGGCGGCGAGGAGCGCCTTCTCGTCGGAGGCGTTCACGTACGACGCGAACGCCTCCGCGAGGTGGGGCCAGTAGCCGTTGTAGTAGCCGCCGGGCAGGAAGGTGTCCTCCAGCTCCCCGGGCCCGACCTTGCCGCCGGCCGGCTTCTCGGCGACCGCCGCCCGCATCCGGTACCAGGCCGCCTCGACGGCCTCGGGGTCCGCACCGAGGCGGTAGGTCGCGTCGTTCCTCGCCACCCAGGCGGCGAAGGCCTTGTGGCGGGCGTCGAACGCGTAGTCCTGGGCGATGTTGTCCTCGTACCAGACGCCCTCGGGGTCCACGACGGAGTCGAGCACGAACCGACGCACCCGGTCCGGGTGGAGCTGGGCGTAGACCGCGCCGAGGTAGGTGCCGTAGGAGTAGCCGAAGTAGTTGATCCGCCGGGCGCCGAGGGCTTCGCGGATGACGTCCAGGTCCTGGGCCGTGCTCACGGTGTCCATGTACGGCAAGAGATCGCCGTGCTTGCTCCCGCAGGCCTCGGCGAACGAGGCGGCCCGGTCGCGGAGCGTCCGCTCGGCGGAGAGGGAGGCGGGTACCGATCCGGGGCGCACCGGCTCGAAGTACCCCGGCACGCAGTCGAGTGCCGGGGTGCTCTTCCCGACGCCGCGCGGGTCGAAGCCGATCACGTCGTACTGGGAGGCGACCCCGGCGGGCAGGGCGGTGGACACGAATCCGGCGAGATTCAGTCCGCTGCCGCCGGGACCGCCCGGGTTGACCAGCAGCGGCCCCTGGAAGGTCTTCGCGGTGTGCGGGACGCGGGTCAGCGCGAGCGTGACCCGGCGGTCGTCGGGGTGGGCGTGGTCGAGCGGGGCCCGGACGGTGGCGCACTGGAGCGTCGGCCGGGCGTCCGTGGCGCACGAGGTCCATTTCAGGGGCGCGGGCGCGGCGCCGGTGTCGGCGGTCGCCGGAGCGGGCACGCCGGTCACCAGACCGGCGACCACCGCACTCGCGGCGACCAGGATTCCTGTACGTGATGTCGTCATACGGGCTCCCGGGGGCTGGTGCCTCTCCCGGCAGGCT
>NZ_JBHWZJ010000445.1:0-5124 GCF_042728415.1 Streptomyces sp. NPDC060198
GCTGTCGCTCCTGGGGGGGGCCGCGCCCCGCTCTTGGGCGTGGGGGGGCGCCCGGCTCAACCCCCCCCGCCGTCGGGGGGGGGCGGGGCCGCCGCCTCCGCCCGTCTCGGAGGACATGCGGTGGGGGCACGTGTCCTCGCGCGTCCTCGCCGTCACACGGACGTTGAGCGGCATCGGTGGCGGTGACGCGGAGCTACCCGGGCCGTCCCCGCGTTTCCTCGCCGACCTGGCGGACGTGCTGGATCAGGCAGCGCGTGTATGCGCGCAGGAAGGTGCGCCGCTGTCCTTCGAGGGGGTGGTCCCCGAGCGTGACGAGTCGGCGGCGAACCGGGCGTGGGCCTCCCTGCGGGTGCTGTCCGACACGTTCCGCCTCCAGGAGGGCGCGGCAGCGGCCGTGGGCGGAGGACTTCTGCTGGAGGCCCGGCAGTTGATGCGCGAGCTGACCCGTTTCGCTTGACGGGCCGCTTGGCGTGCCCCTGTTGTACGAGGTCGGAGCCCCGTGCGGCCGCGAGGCAGGGTCCAAGGGGTGGAACCAGGTGGTGGCCGACCGGCCGCCCCGGGCTTCCGCTCCGTGCAGGGCTCGAAGGTGCCCCGGCACCGTGCCTCGCGGCCTTGTCGCCGGGTGTCGGCGTTCCGGGTGGGCCACCTCGTCCGCCTTGTGGCGCACAGCACCGAAACCGGCTCTCCGGCCCGGTCCCACGGCTGTCCCGCGAGTCCTGGCGGGTGTGCGGCGTCGGACGCGGCACCTCGCCGCGTCGTCGGAACGTCTCGTCACATCCAGCACGCGGACGCTCCTGCGCCTTGCGGCGCGGCGTCCGACGCCGCACTGACCCACCACGAACCGCGGGACGGACTTCAGTGGGAGCGGGCCGACTCCAGCCACTCCAGGACCTCCGGGGTGACCGGGTCGGTGATGTCGGCGAACTCCGTGTGCTTCGTGAGGAACTTCGCGACGTAGGGGCAGACCGGCACGATCCGCTTCCCCGAGGCCCGTACGTCCCCGAGCGCCTCCTCCACGAGGACGGAGGCCAGGCCCTGGCCCGCGAACGCGTCGTCGATCTCCGTGTGGAAGAAGACCCGCTGGTCGTCGCGGTCGCGGTAGGCGGTCAGTCCGGCGCGGACGCCGTCGACGTGGATCTCGTAGCGGTGCCTGGAGTCGACACGCTGGACGCTCGGAGTGGCGGCGGGCTGGTTCATGGAATGCCTTTCGTCGAGGGGTGGGTTGCCTCGCGGCGCGAGAGTGGCGTTCGGCAGGGCTGGGGCGGGGATACGGTCGCCGGGGTAGCCGTCCACGTGACCGAAGCGACTCGACGCCGCCTCCCACGCCTCGCGTGCCTCGGCGATGTCCTGGTGGCTGCGGCCCACGAAGTTCCACCACATGACGATCTTCTCTTCGAAGGGTGTTCCGCCGACGAGCACGGCCCGGGCGGGGACATCCGATTCGTTGGTCAGCGTCATCGTGCGGTACCCCGGACCTGCGTAGCCCAACTCGGCCGTGCCGAGCAGGGTTTCACCCATGCGGATGCTCCCCCGGTCCACGAGCAGACCGTGCTCGAACCCGGCGTCCGTGTCCAGTGTGACGGTCGCGCGGGGTTCGATGACCAGTTCGGCGCCGAGCAGCGGTGTGAACGTCGGCACGGGGGAGGTGTCCCCGGCGAGCGACCCGAGGAACACCCTGATGACGGCGCCGTCGACCCGTACCGCTCCGGGGGCATGGTGGCGGAAGTCACGGCCGGTGTGCCGGTGTTCCTCCGGGAGCGCTACCCACAGCTGGACACCGTGCAGAATCGTGGTGCCGGTGGTGGAGACCTCGGTATGGCTGATTCCCAGGCCGCCGGTCATGAGATTGAGCTCGCCCGGGCGCACGAAAGCGTGACTGCCCAGGCTGTCACGGTGTTCGATCTCCCCGCTGAAGAGCCAGCTGACCGTCTGCAGGCCGGTGTGCGGATGGGGAGCCACGTCCATCCCGCCCGTCTCGGCGACGTCGTCGGGACCGTAGTGGTCGATGAAGCACCAGGCGCCGATGAACGTACGGGCCCGCTGCGGCAGGGTGCGCCGGACCGTCATCGCCCGAGGGCCTCCGAGGGGTACGTCCCGGGGGGTGAGTACCTCCACCCGGGCGGGCCCGGCCGGACCGCCGTGCTCTCCGGCCGCATCGGGCCGCGTGATCCGGCCGCTACCGGGGCCGCCCGCGGCCCCCGGCGTCCCACTCCAGCCAAAGGTGCTTTCATGTTCAACGATCATGCTCTGCATGGTAAGCCGCCGTCCGTCCGGGCGTGCGGGGTGGTGGAGGGGTGACGAGCCCCGGTTGAGGAGACACGGTGAACGGTACCGAGGCGGCCCGCGGCGAGCGCCGGATCTACATCGACAAGCAGAGCCCGAAGGCCTACCACGCTCTGGTGGCGGCCTCCGACGCCGTCCGTGCCGTCGCGGAGGAGGCCGGGCTCGGCCGCACCCTGGTGGAGCTGGTCAACCTGCGGGTTTCCCAGATCAACGGGTGTGCCTTCTGCCTGGACGTGCACACCCGCGCCGCACTGCGCGCGGGCGACACGGCCCGGCGCCTGGGGGTGCTCGCAGCCTGGCGCGACACCGAGGTGTTCACCGCGCAGGAGCGCGGGGCCCTCGCCCTGGCGGAAGCGACGACGAACCCCGCCGATGCCGCGCTCCAGGACAGCTCCTACGCCCTGGCGCGGGAAACCCTCTCCGACGACGAGATCGCGGCCGTGATCTGGGTGGCCGTCACCATCAACGCCTTCAACCGGGTCTCCATCATGAGCAAGCACCCGGTGCGTGCCCTTCCCGGGCAGTGATGACGAGGCGATCCGGCCGAGGCGCTCCCGGATGGCGGAAGGCGGGTCCGATGCCGGTGGCGGCCGGATGCCGCAACCGTGCCGTGACCGCGTGACCGCGTGACCGCGTCGCCGTGTGACCGCGTGACCGCGTCGCCGTGTGACCGCGTTCAGGACGGTCGACCGTAGCCGTCTTGTCTGATGTTCAACTGTTCGGTTTCTCGTCGAACTCCAATCAAAGTGTCCCTCTGCGTGTTATTTGGGGCATATCCCGACATGTGCACCTTAGGTTGTGGAACGACTCCACTCGGGTGGCGCGGTGCGCCGCCCCGGTAACGCGTTCCGAGGGTGCCGTGCGGGGCCGTTCCGCACGGCGGACGACGCCACGGGGCCAGGAACGAGGAAAGGCAGAGCAGGTGAACGTGGTCGGCGTCATCATCTCCGGGGCTGTCGCGCTGGTGATCACCGTGGCACTCACCGCGGTCGTCCGCGGACTTGCCCCGGTCATCGCGGCGAAGGGTGGCCGCCGAGGGCCCCGGCGAACCGTCGGTACGGGCGTCGCGGTCGTCATGGCGACCACCGGCGTCATGCTCGCCGCGCCCCGACTGGGCCTTCCGGAGCCCGGATCCGGCGTGCGCCTCCTGCTCGCCGCGTCCGCCGCGGTCGCGGTGCTCGGGCTGGTGAAGGAGCTGCGCCCGGTGGGCGCCCGCATCGAACTGGTCTTCCACACCGTGCTGGCAGCACTCGTGGCGGCGTTCTCCGGACTCTCCCCGGTGGCAGCGGTGTTCGGAGCCGCACTCATGGTGGTCCTCACCCATGCGCTCCAGTTGCTGGAGGGCTCCGACGGCACGGCGGCCGGAGTGACCGTCGTCCTGGCCGCCGGACTGCTCACGTGCGCGGCGGCCGACCACCACCCCGGAACCGTGCTGCTGCTCGCCGTGGTGGCCGCCTCCGTGTCCGGCGTCCTGCCGTACAACTGGCCCCCCGCGCGCGTCTTCTACGGCTCTTGCGGCTCGCGCTACACGGGCTTCCTCCTCGCCGGATCCGTCCTGCTGCTGCTCGCCGGCGCACCGTCCGGGAGCGCCGCATGGGTCTCGGTACCTGCGCTGATGACGGTGGCCCTCGCCGATCTGGTCCTTGTCCTGCTGTCGCGGCGGAAGGCGGGGCGGCCCCTCCTGACACCGGCCCAGGACCACGCCGTCCACCGCCTGCGCCGCCTGCGGCTGACCCCGCGGGGAGCGGCGGTCACCCTGATCCTGGCGACGGCGGCTTGCGCCGCCACCGGGACGCTGATCCACACCGACGTGCTCCACCCGGCGATCGGTCTGGCGCTGCCCGCTGCCGTCGGCGTCGCGGTCGTGGCCCTGTCGCGCGTGCCGGTGTACTCCCCGCCCGCGCCGCGTACCGGCATCCGCCGGAAGCCCGCGGGCACCTCCACGTCCGTCAAGGCCACGGTCACCGCGGCGGCCACCTCGACCCGGCACGCGGCCGCGGTTCCCGGCCCCGCGCAGCAGGGCGCCCCCGAGCGGAAGCCGGGGACGCCCCCACGAGCGCCGGCACCGCACATCGCCGGCACCAGGAAGCCGGCCGATGGACGCCCCGCGGACCTGGCCGGAGACCGGCGCTGACACATCGGCACCGGCGTCTGGGGCGTCGCGCACCGGGGTCGGACCTGTTCGGCCACCGGGTACGCGGAGGCCTCGCCGGAACCGGGCTCCGGGCCGGAAGGACCGTGTCGTCAGCGCGTACGTCTGCTGCGGGTCGCTGACGTGGGTGCCGCTCCACGCCGGCGCCTGCCGGGTGGGGATGTTGTACCGGCGTGCGAGGTACTCCAACGGGGAGGCCACCTGGTAGCGCTGCCGCAGCCGGTTCCACCGGGGTACGAAGAGCCGCCGGCTGTTCCGCCGGCAGTGCGACGTCTCCCTCGGCTTCGCGGCCGCGCGCGGGCCGATGCCCCGGGTGGGGGAGGGCGACCGCGAAGGGCCGTGCGGAATCAGGGCGTGCGGCATCAGGGCGTGCGGAAAGGGCCGTGCGGATACGGCCCTTCGGGCGGGGCCGTGCGGGCAGATGGCGGCATCCGGGGCCGGATCGCTCGCTCCGGAATTCAGGCAGAGGGAGCGTCGGTGTCCGGGAGTGCGGCGCCCAGCGAGAGGTTCCAGCGGCCGGAGCGGCCGGTGAGGGTGACGAGGGAGAGTGGCGCCAGGTCGAGGCGCCAGAACGTCGTCGCAGGAAGAGGCACTGCGTGCACGACCGCCGCGCGCACGACCGCGGGTTCGGCGACCGCGACGATCCGCCCGTCCTCGCCTCCGTCCGCTCCGGTGAGGGAGTCCAGCCT
>NZ_JBHWZJ010000446.1:0-5119 GCF_042728415.1 Streptomyces sp. NPDC060198
GCTCGACTCTGCGCGGTGTAGATTCGTACGCGTACCAGACGTCGCTGCTGATGGCGGTCGATCGGCCCGCGGAAGCGGACCGGCCGAGGGAGAGAGGGCCTCCGACGGACTGCGCTGCGAGTCCCGGGCATTCCTGTGCCCGGAGCCGCACAGCCAGCCAGCCCACCCTCGATCCTCACGAGGAGCAGACCCGCCATGACGACGGTCAGCCAGAACCAGGACTTCAAGGTCGCCGACCTTTCCCTCGCGGTCTTCGGCCGCAAGGAGATCACCCTCGCCGAGCACGAGATGCCCGGCCTGATGTCGATCCGCAAGGAGTACGCCGCCGCGCAGCCGCTGGCCGGCGCGCGCATCACCGGCTCGCTGCACATGACCGTGCAGACCGCCGTGCTCATCGAGACCCTCGTCGCGCTCGGCGCCGACGTACGCTGGGCCTCCTGCAACATCTTCTCCACCCAGGACCACGCGGCCGCGGCCATCGCCGTCGGCCCGACCGGAACCCCCGAGGTCCCGGCCGGCGTCCCCGTCTTCGCCTGGAAGGGCGAGACGCTGGAGGAGTACTGGTGGTGCACCGAGCAGGCTCTGACCTGGCCGAACACCCCCACCGGTGGCCCGAACATGATCCTGGACGACGGCGGTGACGCCACTCTCCTGGTCCACAAGGGCGTCGAGTTCGAGAAGGCCGGCGCGGCCCCGGACCCGTCCACCGCGGACAGCGAGGAGTACGCCTACATCCTCACGCTCCTCAACCGCACCCTCGGCGAGTCCCCGCAGAAGTGGACCCAGCTCGCGTCCGAGATCCGCGGTGTCACCGAGGAGACGACCACGGGCGTCCACCGCCTGTACGAGATGCACCGCGACGGCACCCTCCTGTTCCCGGCGATCAACGTCAACGACGCTGTCACCAAGTCGAAGTTCGACAACAAGTACGGCTGCCGCCACTCCCTGATCGACGGCATCAACCGCGCCACCGACGTCCTCATCGGCGGCAAGACCGCCGTCGTCTGCGGCTACGGCGACGTGGGCAAGGGCTGCGCCGAGTCCCTGCGCGGTCAGGGCGCCCGCGTGATCATCACCGAGATCGACCCGATCTGCGCGCTGCAGGCGGCCATGGACGGCTACCAGGTCGCGACCCTGGACGACGTCGTAGAGCAGGCCGACATCTTCGTCACCACGACGGGCAACAAGGACATCATCATGGCCTCCGACATGGCCCGGATGAAGCACCAGGCGATCGTCGGCAACATCGGCCACTTCGACAACGAGATCGACATGGCCGGCCTGGCCAAGATCGACGGCATCGTCAAGGACGAGGTCAAGCCGCAGGTCCACACCTGGACCTTCCCGGACGGCAAGGTCCTGATCGTCCTCTCCGAGGGCCGTCTGCTGAACCTCGGCAACGCGACCGGTCACCCCTCCTTCGTCATGTCCAACTCCTTCGCGGACCAGACCCTGGCCCAGATCGAGCTGTTCACGAAGCCGGAGGAGTACCCGACCGACGTCTACGTGCTCCCGAAGCACCTCGACGAGAAGGTCGCCCGCCTCCACCTGGCCGCGCTGGGCGTCAGGCTCACGACGCTCCGCCCGGAGCAGGCCGCCTACATCGGCGTCGAGGTCGACGGCCCGTACAAGTCCGACCACTACCGCTACTGATCCCGCCCGCCGACGGCCCGCCCCCGCAGCGCGGGGAGCACGGCCGTCGGCGACCGGAACAGCCTCAGCAGCAGGTACGAGCGCAGGCCCCCGCACCCCCGTGCCGGGGGCCTGCCCCGTATCCCGCCCGCGCAGCCCGAAGGACCCCATGCCCCGCGGCCGTTATTCGCTCCACGATCCGCACGATCGCACCCCCCTCGGTGAAGAGCACTTCCACTGCGCCCCCGGACCTTCCGGCTGGCGCTACGTCGCCCAGCGGACCGCTCCCTCCGGCGATCCCCTCGGCTCGACCGACCTCGCCCTCGACGAACTCGGCCGGCCCATCCGTCTCGAACTGCACGCGGGCGGCTGGCAGATCCGCGGCGCCGCCCTCGAGGGCGTCACCTGGGTCCGGACCGGCCCCACCGGCACCGACGCCGCCGAGGGCAACGTCCGCGCCCATGCGTTCTCCGGTACCTCTCCCGCTTTTCTCGTCGCCGTCACGCGACTTCTGCGCCTCACCCCGGATTCCGCCGAGACCCGCATCCGTCTGGTCACCTTCACGGATCCGGTCCTCGCACCCCTGACCGTCGATCAGTCCTGGGCGCTGATGGACAGTGAAGCGCACCCCACTGACAACGGCCCCCTGCTCGTGGACACCTACCAGGTCAGCGACCTGAACACGGGGGAGCGCCACACGGTGCACCTCGCCGGGGACGTGGTCCTCGCCGCCCCCGGCATCGAACTCGAAGACCTCGAATCACCGCCCTCGCCCAAGCCCGCACCGCGGCAGGAGCACCCGGCCGAGTAGTGCGGGCGGCGGCGGCCCCGACGCGTTCCGCCGGTGGCTCAGGCCGGCGGTGCGAACCCCGTCGGGACGGCGTGCGCCGCGGGAAGCGCCGGAGTTCCCCCGGCGCCCGGGACGCCCGCGCCCGGCACTACGTATGCCCCGGGCGACGCGGGCGGCGACGGAGGCGCGGGCGGGACGTGCAGGGCTCCCCGGCCGCCGAGGGGGGCGCTCGCGGGTGCACTCCACCCCGCCGCCCCGCCGGCCGTCGGCGTGGGCGTTCGCCAGGCCGTCTCCGGAGACACGGCGTACGCGACCGGCCCCGGCGCGTGCCCGGTCGGCGGTGTCCGCCGCGCTTCGTACCGTCGTGCCTCGCGGACCCGGCGCTCGTGCAGCACCGCGGCGACGTAGGCGGCGTGCGGGACTCCCGCCGGTGGCGGCAGCGCCGTCCTGGCCGTCAGCTCGTCGGCGAGCCGCCTGCCGAGCGCCTGGCTCACGGCGGGGTCGAGCTGGTGCAGGCGGGACATGTAACTCCGCGCGGCCAGCCAGAATTCGTCCGGCACCGCCGACAGGTCCAGCTGGGCGAAACGGTTCCCCAGCCACGGCGGAGGCGGCTGCAGGGCAAGCGAACGATCGTTCGGCACCCGTTCCCGTACGACGATCGTCCCGGCGAACACGTCACCGAGCCGTCGGCCCCTTGCGGAGACCAGGGAAGCGATCGCGGCCACCCCGCCGAAGGTCGTCAGGACCTCGACGACACCCATCGCCCCGCGCACCAGCGCGTGCCGGAACGCGATGGGTCCCCCGTCCTCGCGCACCACCCGCAGACCACAGGCGAGCTTCCCCAGGGAACGGCCGTGGCTCAGGGTCTCCACCGCGATGGGGCCGCCCACCAGCACCAAGAGGAACGACGCCACCGAGACGGCCGCTACGGCCGCGTCGTCGAGCGTCGCGGTGGCGAGGGTGAGCGCGAGGGTGAGCAGAAGGAAGACGGTCAGCAGCAGTGCGGTGTCGATGGCCTGCGCCAACGCCCTGCTCGGCAGCCGGGCCGGCCTGAGCTCCAGCACCACCGCGTCCCCGGTCACGAGTTCGCTCATTGCCCCGCCTTCCGTAGTCCACCCCTGCCCCGTTGTGCGACAGTCTGCCAAGCTGATCGTCGGCGCGTCGCCGTTGTCGGGACCTCGTACGCCCCCTCGCCTGGAGCAGTCACCCACCATGGACCTCGATGTCTTCGCCACTGCCCACCGCGCGGAGTGGGATCGCCTGGAAATGCTGCTGAAACTGGGCCGCAGGCTCAGCGGTACCGAGGCGGACGAGCTGGTCGTGCTCTATCAGAGGACGGCCACTCATCTCTCCCTGATCCACTCCCAGGCGCCGGACCCGGCCATCGAGGGTCGACTGACCCGGCTCGTGGCCCGCGCCCGGTCCACCGTGACCGGCACCCGCAAGGCGTCGTGGCGGGACGTGACGCGCTTCCTCACAGCCGGATTCCCCGCCGCGGTCTACCGCGCCCGCCACTGGTGGGTGCCCACGGCGGTGCTCTCCACCCTTCTCACCGTGCTCATCGGCTGGTGGATCGGTACGCACCCGGAGATCCAAGCGTCCCTCGGCGCCCCCGACGACCTGCGCGAACTCACCCGGCCCGGCGGGGAGTACGAGACCTACTACTCCAGCCACCCCGCAGCTTCCTTCGCCGCCCAGGTGTGGACGAACAACGCCCAGGCAGCGGCCATGTGCCTGGTCCTCGGCGCGTTCTTCTGCCTGCCGGTGATCTGGATCCTCTTCACCAACGTGCTCAACGTCGCGGCCGGCCTCGGCCTGATGTCGTCCGCCGGCCGGCTGGACACCTTCCTCGGGCTGATCCTGCCGCACGGCCTCCTCGAACTCACCGCGGTGTTCGTGGCCGCCGGCACCGGCCTCAAGCTCGGTTGGACGCTCATCGACCCCGGCCCGCGCTCCCGCCGCGACGCGCTCGCGGAGGAGGGCCGGGCCGCCCTCGGCATGGCCATCGGCCTGGCCCTGGTCCTCTTCGTGTCCGGACTCATCGAAGGGTTCGTGACGCCCTCCGGTCTTCCCACCTGGGCCAGGATCACCATCGGCGTCGTCGCTGAGCTGGCCTTCCTGCTGTACGTGCGGGTTCTGGGCGGTCGCGCGGTCAGGGCCGGCGACACCGGCGACGTCGCAGTCTTCGAACGTGGCGCCTCGGTGCCGACAGCCGCGTGACCGCCACACCCCGACGGATGTGCGCCGAGCATCGCTGAGCTGCTAGTCTCCTCTTCGCCCACAAAAGCTGTTGACACGGTTCTTGTGGGGAGGTAGATTTTACTAGTTGGCTCGGACTGGACAGGTCAGGGTTCGGCGATTAATGTGTATCTCGCTCTTGCAAGGAATGTTCATTCCGGCGGAGCCACTCGATTCCTCTCGTTTCCGAGTTCGGGCCGTTCATTCGTCCCCAATGACTCTGATAAAGTCGAATCAGCCGAAAGGCAAAGACCCCCAGCAGGTCGCCGGAATCAAATTCGGACCGGAAACGGAACGAAAAAGAGTCTGGTAAGGTTGGGACCGCCGGAAAGGGAAACGCGAAAGCGAAGAACTGGAAAGCGAAACCCGCTTCGACCGGGAATCGGACGCAAAAGAGTCTGATAGAGTCGGAAACGCAAGAACGAAGGGAAGCGCCCGGAGGGCCCCGGTGAAACGGGA
>NZ_JBHWZJ010000447.1:0-5118 GCF_042728415.1 Streptomyces sp. NPDC060198
GAACTCGCCGCATAACCCCACCACCCGAACCACCCCAAGCCCGACAGGGATGCCTTGACGAACGACATAGAGGCACCCCCCGGGCGGCTCACCGCCCGGGGGACACGTTCTTCCGGAGTCGGCCTCAGCGTGCCGCGTGCGGGAAGAGGTCGAAGAAGGGGGCAGCGGTCGCGGAGATGCCCCGCCCGAACGGGGCGTCGAAGTCCCAGATCAGGAAGAGGAGGAAGGCGATCAGTACGCTGAAGAGGCCCGCGAGGAGCAGCTCGCGGAAGGTTCTGCGGATCTGCAGCGTGAAGATCAGTCCCACGGTCACCAGGGCTCCGATGATGAGGCCGAACCACACCACCCCCGGCATCGTGGCACCCGCGTTCTGCCCGCGCGCGCTGCGCGCGTCGTCCGCGGCCGCGACCTGGTCCACGAGCGGCTGGTAGGCCTGGCCCTCGTGGTCGTTCTGCGGGACGTACTCGGTGACGTCCGCGCGGATCGTGTCGATGAGCCGGGTGCCGTGTTCCGTGAGGGAGGCGTGCTTCTCCATGTACCGCCATTCGTCGTTCACCACGTAGGAGACGTAGGCGTCGACGTCGGCGCGGATGCGTGTCCGGACCTCCGCCGGATAGACGGACGACCGCGCGTGCACCTCGTGCAGGGCCTGGGCCTCCAGACGTACGGACTCCTGGGCGGAGCTGCGGCCCTCCCAGACGCCCGCGATGGCGAGGCCGAGCACGATGGCGTAGACCACGCCGATCATCATCGTCATGTACTCGATGACGTCGGGCGTTTCGGACGGGTCGTCGTCCTCGCTCACGCGGCGGTTGTTGAGGACGGTGATGGTGAGTACGACGGCACAGACCGATGCCATAGCGATGGAGAGGGCGATCCATTCCGACAAGGTGTCCTCCGTCGGGTCAGCGGGACGAGCGAGGCCGGAGCACCGCGACGGCGAACACCGCGGGAGCCGTGATCATCAGAGAGAGCGTCACCAACGAGGTTCCGCTGTCGTGGACTTGGCGCCGAGGCCTGCGATAGGCGGGCAGTGCGACGGCATGGGGCGCGGGGCGCGCGGACGGGGTGGGCGAGGAGGTCGGCGACGGACTCGGCTCCGGCGGGCGCGGTGGCGCGGGCGCGGGGACCGCGGGTGTCGGCCGGGGGGTGGGGGACGGGAGGGCGCGTGGCGCCGGCGGCCGGGGCTTCGGGGGCGGCGGCGGAGGTTCCGGCGTGGGTGAGGGCTCCGGCGCCGGGGACGGCGGAGGCGGGGGAGCGGGGGACGGTGGAGGCGGTGGGGGTTCGGGTGACGGAGAGGGCGGCGGCGTCGGGGGAGGCGTGCAGACGTTGCTCCCCGCCACGGCGACCGCGGTGATCTGGCCGTCCGGCCCGATGACGGCGACCGCGCAGGCGTCCGCGACCGCCGGGGCGGGCGCGGACATCAGCCAGAGGAGCGCGGTGGCCGCGGTGAACCGTCCGATACGTGATCCGTGCACGAACCGGATCATGGTCCTCCTCGGCCGGATAAGCACGACGCACTCGGGTGATTCGCCTGATGGTGGGACAATCGGCGGTTTTCATGTACGGAGGGGGGAATCGTGCTGTGCGGCCGACGGGCGGGCTTCCGGGGCGGGCGCGCTACCCGGACCGCGCGGACTGTTTTCGGTGAGCGGCGACTGACGGAAAGTGAGCGCCGACTTCCGGTTCCGGGCCGCGTGTTCGGTGGGGCGGGGCGGTGGAGTCCGCCGGTGGACCCGCCCTCCCGCCCGTGCCGGTCATTCGGTGTGGCCCGAAATGCCTCGCGGGGGACGCGGGTTCGCCGCTCCCGGTTACCGGGGGGTCGGTTTCCGTCGGTGGCGGACAACTCGCCTTTCGATAAAGGGTGGTGATGTCATGAGAGAGGGTGGGGGGATGCCCGTGGAAGGGTGTGGGATGTTATGTGATATGAAGGCCCAGGGCTGCCTGATTCAACACCGTTGGCGAGTTGGCCAGTTCCGGATCGTTGCCCGGCAACCCGACGGGAACCCCGGTCGCTCCGCGTCCACCTGCGGATACGTACGGTGGTCACACCTGTCACCAGGGTGTGACCAATAACGGACCGCGAATTTCCGTTTCCACTCGCTCTCTTGGCGGTCGGTCAGTAGCCTCTGCTCAACACTGACCATGAACATGGCCGGATCGTCGTGGCGACTTGTTGGAGACATCGATGGAGCGTCCCGCCTGGGCACCGCAAGGCATAGACATTTCGGTGCCGAGCGTGTCCCGCATGTACGACTTCTATCTGGGCGGTTCGCACAATTTCGAGGTGGACCGGGAAGCTGCCCGCAGGGCGATGGAGTTCATGCCTGGTCTCCCCAAGATCATGCAGGCCAACCGCGCGTTCATGCGCAGGGCGGTGCGCTACGCGGTGGCCTCGGGCGTCACCCAGTTCCTGGACATCGGCTCGGGCATACCGACCTTCGGCAACGTCCACGAGGTCGCTCACGCGGCCGACCCCGCCGCACGCGTCGCCTACGTCGACCACGACCCGGTCGCGGTGGCGCACAGCCGTGCGGTTCTCGAAGGTGACAGCCGCACCACCGTGGTCGCGGCCGACCTGCGCCGTCCGCAGGAGATCCTGAAGAGCGCGGAGATCGGCGAACTGCTCGACCTGGAAAGGCCGGTGGCCCTCCTGCTGGTCGCCGTACTCCACTTCGTGGAGGACTCCGACCACCCCTATGCCGCCGTCGCCGAGCTGCGCGAGGCACTCGCCCCGGGCAGCCTGCTCGTGGTCACCCATGCCGCGTACGAAGGCATCCCGCTCACCCGCGAGCAAGCGGGCGGTGCGGTGGGCGTGTACAACAGCATCCGCAATCCGCTCATCATGCGCACGCCCGCCGAGGTGGCCCGCTTCTTCGAGGGCTGTGAACTCGTTGACCCGGGGCTGGTCCCGATGCCGGACTGGCGGCCCGACCCCGGTACCGCCGGTGAGCCGGAAGATCCGTTCGCCTTCTCGGGCTACGCCGGTGTGGGGCGCAAGGCGTGAGCATCCCCGCCCAGAAGTCCGGAGCTCCGGACGAGGAACCGGACGGCCCCGAGGACCGGCTCCGGCGCTTCGCCACGATCTGGAGCCGGGCCATCTTCCCGTCGACGGCCACCTCGCTGACCCGTCCTGAGTTCGAACAGCATCTGCTGCCCCTGGCGCGCACGCTGAACGAGACCCTGCACGCCCGCCCGTTCGACGCGGCACCCGCCCAGCGGGTGGGCGCCGCCCTCGTGGCCGCCCATTGCACCGACCCCGACGCCCTCAGCGCCACCCTCGGCGTCATCGACTCGTACCTGGTGCTCTACTGCGGCGGGAACGGCCCCACCGGGCTGTCGACCGAAGACGGCCGGGCCCGCAGCGCGCGCATCCAGCACGCGCTGGCCGGGGGGTACAGCCACGCACTGCGCGAGCGGACGCGGGGAGAGCAGGAGGCCATCGCCCGCTCCGCGCTGGCTGCCCGCTCGCACGCCGAGCAGGTGCTGCACGAGACGCAGGCCCGCTTCCAGGCGGTCTTCGCCGAGGCGGCCATCGGCATCGCGATCGCCGACCTCGACGGCAACGTGCTCGAGAGCAACGACACCCTCACCCGGATGTTCGGCGGTCTCGACAGCCATGTCCGCAGCCGCAAACTGACGGACTGGGCCCATCCGGAGGACACCCCGCACGTCTGGCGGTACTACCACGAGCTGGTGCGCGGCGAACGCGACCACTACCGGGTCGAGAAGCCCTACTTCCGCAACGACGGCACGGTGCTGTGGACCAACCTCACGGTGTCGCTGCTGCGCGACTCCGAGGGCCGCCCGGAGTACCAGCTCGCGCTCATGGAGGACACCACCGAGCGCAGGCTGCTCAACCTGAGGCTGCGGTACGAGGCCACCCACGACGCGCTCACCGGACTGCCCAACCGGACCCTCTTCTTCGAGCGGCTGGAGAAGGCGGTCGCGGCCAAGGCAGGCACCCGCTTCGGACTCTGCTATCTCGATCTCGACGGCTTCAAGGCCATCAACGACAGCCTCGGCCACGCGGCGGGCGACCGCCTGCTCGTCGAGGTCGCGGACCGGCTGCAGAGCTGCGCGACGGCGCAGGGAGAGATGGTGGCACGGCTGGGCGGGGACGAGTTCGTGGCGCTGACCACCGGCCCGAACACGGCGCGGGAGGTGGGCGACCTCGCCTGCCGCATCCTGAGCGTGCTCTCCACCCCCATCCGGATCGAGGGGCGGGAGCTGACGGTGCGCGGCTCCATCGGGGTCGTGGAGGGCCCCTCCGGCGTCCGCAGCGCCGCCGAGGTGCTGCGCAGCGCGGACATCACGATGTACCGCGCCAAATCGGCCGGCGGCAACCGCTTCGAGCTCGCCGACGAGGAGGCGGACGCGCGGGCCATCACCCGGCACGGACTCACCACCGCGCTCCCGGCTGCCCTGGAACGCGGCGAGTTCTTCATCGAGTACCAGCCGCTGGTACACCTCGGCGACGGCAGCGTGCACGGCGCGGAGGCCCTCGTCCGCTGGTGCCACCCCCAGCACGGCGTCCTCGGGCCGGACCAGTTCATCCCGCTCGCGGAGCACACCGGCCTCATCGTGCCGCTCGGCCGCTGGGTGCTGGAGGAGTCGGTCCGCCAGGCCAACCACTGGCAGGAGCGGCACACCGACGGCGGCCCGCTGCGGATCAACGTCAACCTCTCGCCCACCCAGCTCCACCACCCCCGGCTCGTCGCCGAGACCGTGGACGTGCTGGAGCGCTCCGGCCTGGAGCCGGGAGCGCTCTGCCTGGAGCTCACCGAGTCCGCCTTGATCGGCGCCGACGACGGGCTGCTCAAACCGCTGCGCCAGCTCGCGGAGATGGGCGTGGACATCGCCCTCGACGACTTCGGCACCGGCTACTCCAACCTCGCCAATCTGCGCCGCCTCCCGGTCAGCGTGCTCAAGCTGGACCGGTCCTTCACCCGGGGCATGCAGCGGCACCCGGCCGACCCCGTCGACCTGAAGATCGTGGAGGGGATCGTCACCCTGGCGCACAGCCTGGACCTGGCGGTGACGGTGGAGGGGGTGGAGACGGCGGCCCAGGCCGAACAGCTGCGGGAACTGGGCTGCGACACCGGCCAGGGCTGGTAC
>NZ_JBHWZJ010000448.1:0-5099 GCF_042728415.1 Streptomyces sp. NPDC060198
CGTTTCCCGCGCCTTCTCCGGTCGGACGGCTCTGCGGTGGCCGCGCGCTCGTCGGCGCGTCCGTACGTCCGTACGTGCCGGAGCTCAGTACAGCGTCCGCCAGGCGCCGCGCGGCCAGGCCAGCACCGCGAAAATCTGTACGGCGGCGGCCTGTTCGATGGCCTGGGTGGCCCCGTCCTCGGCGAACCGCATCAGGCCGGTGGCGCTGTCCCGCTGCTCGGACCAGATGTGGTCCGCGTAGTCGGCCATCGCCCGTCGGTAGGCGGATCCGCCCGTCACCGACTCCAGCAGCAACAGGTTCTTGAAGAAGATCGAGTTGAAGAAGACGGGCTGGGTCAGCAGCCTGCCCTCGGTCACGAAGTGGGCGTACGCGGCTTCGGCCGTACTCCGGGCCTGATTCAGGTAGGTGCGGTCGCGGGTCGCCCCGTACAGCAGGGTGCCGACGCCGACCGGGACGCCCTGGTTGTAGGACCAGATGGTCCGGTCGACCGTGCCGGCGAGGTCGAGGTTGTCCCAGTAGAGGTGCTCGGGCGTCCGCAGGTGGGTGTTGGTCCAGTCGTAGAACCACCTGGACGACTCCAGATAACGGGACTTGCCGGTGATCTGGTGCAGGCGCAGGCCGAGTTGGGCGCCGGGCATGTTGGAGACCGTGTTGCGGCAGTGGTTCCAGTCGGCCTGGGTCCAGAACACCCCACCGGGGGCGGGGTGTTCCGCGTCGGTGTCCCAGCCCGACTCGACCAGCGCGAAGATCTCCCGCGCGCGGCGGAGCGCGGCGCGGTCGCCGGTCTGCAGATGCAGCTGGGACTTGGCCAGCCCCACCCACTCGTTGTCGTCGTAGAACATGTCGCCGCCGTCGCCGTGCGGCGCGACCGGATAGGAGTCGTAGCCGGCGAGCCCGGTGGTGCCGCCCGAGGCGTTCCAGTACAACTCCTGCGCCTTGGCGCGGACGGCCAGATCCGGTGCGTGGCGGGGATCCACGAAGGCCAGGTCGAGGGCTGCGACATGGACCTGGGACAGCGGCCATTCGTAGGAGTACGGGCGGTCGTCGACGGCGACCGGGTACTGCTCGCGAACGAGCCCGGTGCCGTCCGCCACGTCGAAGTACTTCTCCAGAGCGCGGTAGGTGACGTGGGCCCGCGAGAGGGAGGCCGAGGCGGACCGACTGCCGGCCGGGCCCGGCGCGGCGGACGCGGTGGCAGCGGTCGCGGGCGCGGCGGCCAGGGCGGCCAGAGAGGCGCCGAGGACCTGACGGCGTGAGGGGGACCAGCGCATACGGAGCTCTCCTGTTCGAGGTGCGACGCAGGGTGCGGGGTGTCCGACAGTGCTCGACAACGTTGTCACCGGGGTGCGGGAACGTCAACGGCCAGGACGGAAAAGGGTGGACCGTGATCACTTCCGGCCCGCGCGCCCCGGCGGGTCCCGCATCTCGCGCCTCGCGCCGACCGTTCTCCCGGTGATCGTGCTTCGGTCGCCCCCGCTGACCTGCCCCGGGCCGCCGTCCGGCTATCCTGACCGGCGAACCGGACACGGGGTGCCCCACGAGGGGCTGAGATCACACCCGTCGAACCTGAACCAGCTAGCACTGGCGGAGGGATGTCTTCATGGCATTGCCATATGCGCAGAACGACCCTGCGGTCGCGGAGCGGGAGGCTCCGTACTCGCGGACCGCCTTCGGTGGCCGCATGCCCACCGCACCCGGCGATCTGCGGATCGAGACCCACGGGATAGCCCCCGTCCCCGAGGACCGGCGTTACGGCGGCCCCGGTCGGCTCTTCACCGTCTGGTTCGCGCCCAACCTGACCATGACCGGCGTCTTCACCGGCACCGTCGGCATCGCGCTGGGCCTGGACTTCTCCACCGCGCTCGTCGCGGTCGTCCTCGGCACGCTCGTCGGGGCGGCGCCCACGGCCGCCCTCGGCACCTGGGGAAGCCGGACAGGAGTCGGTCAACTCCCGCTCGCCCGAATGGCGTTCGGCAGAGGAGTCGTACTGCCCGGAGCGTTGCAGTGGCTGTCCTCGATCGCCTGGGACGCGCTGATCGGCCTGTTCGGCGGGGACGCGCTGGCCCAGCTGTGCGGCTGGCCGTTCTGGCTGGGCGTGCTGGTCATGATGGCCGCCCAGGGGGGCCTCGGCGTACTGGGGTACGAGGCGATCCACCGGCTCCAGACCGTGATGACGTTCCTCCTGGCCGCCGCCTTCGCCGTGCTGGCCGTCAAACTGCTGGACGGAGTGCACCCCGCCGCCACCGGTGCCGCGCACGGCGGGGACCGGGCGGGCGCCTTCGTCCTGACGTTCACGATCGCGCTGAGCCTGTCGCTGTCCTGGGCCCCGTACGCGAGCGACTTCAGCCGCTACCTTCCGGTCGGTACCTCCCGCCCGCGAATGTTCTGGTGCACCCTGCTCGGCATCAGCGTCTCCTTCGTGGCAGTCCAGACGCTCGGCCTGTGGGGCGCGTCCGTCTTCACCGATCAGACCGCGCGGGGGATCGACACCCTGTTGGGCGGCGGCGCGCTCGGGGCGTTCGGCCTGCTCGCCGTGGTGCTCGCCGCGCTGTGCAGCAACGCCATGAACGACTACAGCGGTTCCCTGGCGCTGCAGACGATCGGGGTGCGCCTGCCGCGCCCCGTCGCCGCCGCGCTCGCCGCCGCGCTCGGTTTCCCGCTGGTGCTGTGGATGCACGCGGCCGACACCACGGCACGCTTCCAGAACGTGCTGCTCCTCGTCGGCTACTGGATCCCCGGCTTCGTCGCGATCGTGGCCGTCGACTGGTGGGCGAGGGCCAGGGCCCGCCGCGGTGCCCCGATCGACCTCGCCGCCGAGGGCGCCCGTGACCGGCCGTGGTGGCAGGCGGTCGCCGCCTTCGTGGTCGCCTTCGTCGCGGCGGTACCGTTCATGAGCACCGGCCTTTACGTGGGCCCGGTGGCGGAAGCCCTGCACGGGGCGGACCTCGCCTACGGCGTGGCGTTCCTCGTGGCCCTGTCCGTCTACGCCCCGCTACGCCTACGCTCCTGACGGACCGCCGGTCGCCTCGGAGACCGAACCGGCCGGGGCGGGGCGCCGGCCGTCTTCGGGGCCTTCCGTTCGCCAGGTGTACGGCGAGGTTTCACGAACCAGCCCCCGCCAGGTATCCGGGGAGCGCTGTCCTTGGGGCGACCTCGCTGTCCCCCCCCCATACCCCGGAGGCCGTCCCCCATGACAGAACTCGACCGGCGCAGGTTTCTGCGGATCGCCGGAGGTGCCGCGGCCTTCACGATGCTGAACGAGAGCATCGCGAGGGCCGCAGCCATTCCCGCGCAGGGCACCACCGGCACGATCCAGGACATCGAGCACGTCGTCGTGCTCATGCAGGAGAATCGTTCCTTCGACCACTACTTCGGGGCGATGAAGGGGGTACGAGGCTTCGGGGACCCCCGGCCCGTGCTCCAGGACAACGGCAAGTCCGTCTTCCACCAGTCCGACGGGACGAAGGACGTCCTCCCCTTCAACCCTCAGGTGGCCGACCTCGGGATGCAGTTCCTGGAGGGGCTGGACCACGTCTGGGCCGGCGGCCAGCAGGCGTACAACAACGGCAAGTACGACAGGTGGGTGCCGGCCAAGACGGCCACCACCATGTCGCACATGACGCGGAAGGACATCCCCTTCCACTACGCGCTCGCCGACGCCTTCACCGTGTGCGACGCCTACCACTGCTCCTTCATCGGAGCCACCGACCCCAACCGCTACTACCTCTGGTCCGGTCACACCGGCAACGACGGCACGGGCGGCGGCCCGGTCCTCGGCAACCAGGAGGCCGGTTACGGCTGGAAGACCTACCCCGAGCGGCTGGAGTCGGCAGGGGTCTCCTGGAAGATCTACCAGGACGTCGGCGACGGCCTGGACGCCGCAGGGTCCTGGGGCTGGATCAGCGACGCCTTCCGTGGCAACTACGGCGACAACTCCCTGCTGTACTTCAACAGCTACCGTGACGCCCAGCCCGGCAGCGCCCTGTACGAGAAGGCCCGCACCGGCACCGACGTCAAGGCGGGCGGCACGTACTTCGACCGACTGCGCGCGGACGTGGCCGCCGGGACCCTCCCGAAGGTCTCCTGGATCGCCGCTCCCGAGGCGTTCAGCGAGCACGCGAACTGGCCCACGAACTTCGGCGCCTGGTACATCTCGCAGGTCCTGGACGCACTGACGTCGAACCCGGCGGTCTGGGCCAAGACCGCCCTCTTCCTCACCTACGACGAGAACGACGGCTTCTTCGACCACGTGGTCCCGCCGTACCCTCCGGCCTCGTCCGCCTGGGGGCTGTCCACCGCCGACGTGACGAAGGACCTCTACCCGGGCGGCACGAGCTACGCGGCGGGCCCGTACGGGCTCGGTCCGCGGGTGCCGATGATCGTGGTCTCACCCTGGAGCAAGGGCGGTTACGTCTGCTCGGAGACCTTCGACCACACCTCGGTGATCCGCTTCCTGGAGAAGCGCTTCGGGGTGCGGGAGCCGAACATCTCACCGTGGCGCCGCGCCATCTGCGGGGACCTCACCTCCGCCTTCGACTTCAGGCGCGCGGACGGGGCACCCGCCGCTCTGCCCTCCACGGCCCGGTACGCGCCGCCGGACAAGAACCGCCACCCCTCCTACCACCCGACCCCGCCGGCCACCGGCACCCTCCCGAAGCAGGAGCCGGGATCGAAGCCGACCCGCGCGCTCGGGTACAGCCCCTACGTGGACGGCCGGGCCACCGTCTCCACCGGCAAGTTCACCCTGACCTTCTCCGGCGGACCGACGCTGGGCGCGCACTTCCACAGCACGTCGGGCAACCGTACGGACGGGCCATGGCCCTACAGCGTCGAGGCGGGCAAGACCCTCTCGGACACCTGGAGCACCAGCAGTTCGACCGGTAACCGGATCGACCTCACGGTCTGGGGTCCGAACGGCTTCCTGCGGACCTGGCAGGGCCCCGCGGCGAAGGCCGGGCCCGAGGTCACCGCCCGTCATGTGGCGGCGGACGGCAGCCTGAAGCTGACCATGACCAACTCCGGCCCGGTCGTCGTGAACCTCACCGTGACCAACGCCTACGGCGGGGCGGCGCAGACCTTCAAGGTCGGCTCCGGCGCC
>NZ_JBHWZJ010000449.1:0-5093 GCF_042728415.1 Streptomyces sp. NPDC060198
GCCGTCAGGATGACGGCGGCGCCGGCCAGGAGGGGGTTCCTCATCAGCCCGTCCTGAGGGCGTAGTGCGCGGCGATCTGCGTACCGCTCAGTGCGGTCGGGTAGACGGCGGTCTCGTCGAGCTGACCGGCGAAGTAGGTGCTGGTCGGGGCGTTCGGCCAACCACTGAGCGTGTCTCCGCCGACCCGCCAGTACCCCTGGAAGTTCTGGTTGGTCTTGTAGAGGGAGTTGGACGCCCGCAGCACGCCGTCCACGTAGAGCGCGATGCCTCCGCTGCCCTGGGTGGCGACGACGTGGTGCCAGGCGCCGTTGTTGTAGGCGGCCGGGGTGGTGATGGTGCGCGTGGAGCCGTCGTGGACGCCGAACACCAGCTTCCCGTCGTTGGTCATGTAGACGTGCTTGTCGTAGTTGGTGCTGTTCTGCATCGTCAGGTTGCCGAAGCCGATGAGCTTGCCGCCCTTCGTCGTGGTCGTCTTGAACCAGGTCTCGACGGAGAAGGCGCCCGGCTTGGCGTGCCGGCGGTTGCTGTACGCGTACTCGTCGGTCCCGTTGAACCCGATCGCCGTGGACGCGCCCGCGACCGCGGCCGGGATCTGCCGGTAGGACGGGGCGTTGCGCAGGAACCCGTTGTCCAGCCCGGTCCCGGTGTCCGCCGCGAAGGTCGAAGTGCCCTCGTCGTAACGCCAGTAGAGAGACGCGCCGTCGGCCAGCACCTTCGCCGGGTACGCCTCCGCGGCCGATGCCACGGTGGCCGACAGGGCGGGGGACTTGGCGCTGGTGTTGGTGCCGTCGCTCGCGGTGATCCGGTACGAGTGCGTCTCACCGGCGGCGACGGCCGTGTCGGTCCAGCGCAGTTGCGGCCGGTCCCAGAAGAGCGAGGTCCCGGTCGTGGTGTACACCGGTGTGGTGGCGCCGTCCTTGTAGATCCGGTAGGTCAGCAACCCGTCGTCGGTGTCCGAGCTGGTCTGCCAGTTGACGTCGATCTGTCCCGGCGCGACGGTCGAGAGCTGGACGTTGGGCACCCACGGGGCCCCCGTGTCGGGCCCGTCCGCGAACCGGGTCAGACCCTGCTGGGCCGCCGCGTTGACGGTGGTGAACTCGCCGCCGACCCACAGGTAGTGGTGTCCGCCGCTGTCGGTCTGCGCCATCACCCGGGGGCCGACCGGCTCACCGATGCCGTCGTTGGTGTCCGGGAACCACGGCAGCAGTTGTGGGTCGTCCACCGACTGGGCCAGCAGGTGCTTGCGCGGCTGGTCGGGGAACTCGCCCATGCTGGAGCAGTCATGGGCGTGGCTGCCGCTGTAGAGGACGCCCGAGTGGACCAGCACCGCCTGGGTGGCGCCCAGGCAGGTGTCCCGCCAGCGCTGCTGGAAGTCGTCCAGGTCCACCGCGATGCGGCCGTCGAACACCCCGCCGCCGGTTCCCTCGTTGGCGGTGTAGAAGCCGGTGGCATCGGAGGTGATGTCCTGCGTGGTGGAGGTGTTCGGGACGAAACCGGGGTAGGCGGTGGTCACGGCACCCGTCGTCGCGTCCACCACGGCCAGCGCGTGCGTGGTGGTGCCGTTGACGGTGAAGAAGTCGCCGCCGAGCACCACGTGCTGCCCGTCCGGGGTCACCTCGACCGCCCGGGCGACCTCGTCGGCGTTGGCGGTGAACGGCAGCAGGTCGGCGCCGGTGGTGACGGCGGCGAACTTGTTGCGGGTCTGCCCGCCCACGCTGTTGAAGTCGCCGCCCAGATAGACGGTGTCGGCGGTGACGGCGATGGCCCGGACGGTCGCCGAGACCGCGATCTTGAAGTCGTCGCGCGGGGTGCAGGTCGCCGTGTCGATGGCCGCGACGTTGCTGACCCCGACGCCGTTCACCGACCCGAACTGACCGCCCGCGTAGAGCGTCGCCCCGTCCGGGGACAGGGTGAGGGCGCGTACCGTCGCGGTGCCCGAAGAGAGCGTGAACGACAGGGAACAGCCGGTCGGTGCGCCGGTCGCCGCGTCGAACGCGGCGAAGTTCACCGCGGGGGTCTCCGAGGTGCCGGCGGCGGCGTCCGGCGGACGCACGGTGGAGAAGGTGCCTCCGGCGTAGACCACGCCGGCGCTCGCGGCCATCGACCAGACGATGCCGTTGGTCTGCCAGGTGGAGAGGTCGTCGGCGGTGACCGACACCGGCGGCGTCAGCGAAGCCGCTGGGGAAGTCCCGGCCGCGGTCGCGGTCAGGGCTCCGGCCAGCAGGCAGAGAGCGGCGGAAGCGGCGCGTCTGCGACCGCGTCCGGCGGATCTCCGCCCCGTACGTCCGTTCATCATTCAGCTCCGAAGGTGAGAACGAGCTGCGGCCGGTAGGCCGCGGTGGAGACCTCGCTGGACCAGATACGGAGGCTGTCCGTACCGGCGTTGGTCAGAGCGAGTGAGGTGGTGGAGCCGAGGGCTCCGCCCAGGGCCGTCGCGTCGAGCGCCACCGTGTAGTCGGTGGACACCGCCGTCGCGCCGGTGATGGTCCCCAGCACGGACGCACCGAGCGCCGGCCGGGTGTTGTAGGTGACCGTCGATTCGGTCCAGGCGCCGGTGACCGGCACCACCCGGTGGCTCTCGGCGGAACCCGCCGTCGAGTCCGAGGAGGTGCGGAAGTCGATCCGGGCGCCCTTGAGCACCTGGCCGGCAGGGGCCGCCGGCAGGTCGTAGCGGAGGTAGCCCACGTACGCGGTGGTGCCGCGCGAGGCGAGCTGGCTGTCGTTGTAGTTCGTGTTCGGGGCGACGCTGTTGACGTACGCGTCCTCCACCGGGGTGAGCGTGAGTGTGGTGTCCGCACCGCCGTCGCCACCGCCCCCGTCGCCGCCGCCCGGGGCGGGCGGAGCGTCCGCGAGGTCGTAGTGCCCGGCGACCTGCGCCGCGGTGAGGACGGTCGGGTAGACGGCGGTCTCGTCCACCTGCCCGGCGAGGTAGGTGCTGGTCGGACGGTTCGGCCAGGCGTTGTTCATCGCGTCGCCGCCGACCCGCCAGTACCCGTCGTACGAGCGGTTCCCGGTCGCCGCGTTGGTGCCGGCCACCGCGCCGTCCACGTACAGCACCATGCCCGCCGGGCCCTGCGTGGCGACCATGTGGTGCCAGGCGCCGTCGTTGTAGCTGCCGGTGGTGGTGATCGTGGGCCGGACGTTGGTGCTGCCGGTCTGGACCCCGAAGGCGAGCCGGCCGTCGTCGGTCAGATAGACGATCTTGTCGGAGACGGTGCTGGTGTGCCCCGTGTCGACGCCGATGTTGCTGCCGAAGCCGATGATCCGGCCGCCGGTCGTGGAGGTCGTAAGGAACCACGTCTCGACCGAGTAGGGCGACGGCGAGGTCAGGTGGTGCAGCCGGTCGCTGTACACGTACTCGTCCGTTCCGTTCAGGCCCAGAGCGGTCGAACCCGCCACCGCCCCGGCCGCCCGGTACGCCGGCGCGTTGACGTACACGCCCCCGTCGAGCCCGTCCGAGGCGTCCGCGGCGAAGGCCCCGCCCGGCTCGTCGTAGCGCCAGTACAGCCCGGCACCGTCCGCCAGGACGCGTTCCTGGTACGGAGAGGCGGAGGAGGCGGCGGTGACGGAGACGGCGGCGGACTGCGCGCTGGTGTTGGTGCCGTCGCTCGCGCTCACCCGGTAGGTGTACGCCCGCCCGGCCACCACCTCGGTGTCGGTGAAGACCAGCTGCGGACGGCTGAAGAACAGCGAGGAACCGGTGGTGGTGTACACGGGGGCCGACGCGCCGTCGCGGTACACCCGGTACGTCAGCGAGGAGTCGTCCAGGTCCAGCGAGGAACGCCAGGCGACCTTCACCTGCCCGGCCCGGGGCGCGGACGCGCTCACCACCGGCACGGCGGGCGCACCCGTGTCCGGGGTGTTGGCGAACCGCGTCAGCCCCTGCTGGGACGAACCGTTGACGGTGGTGAACTCGCCGCCCACCCAGAGGAAGTCGCGCCCGTCCCGGCCGGCGACGGTCAGCGCCCGCGGCCCGACCGGCTCACCGATGCCGTCGTTGGTGTCCGGCAGCCACCCCAGCATCGCCGGATCGTCCACCGACTGGGCGGACAGGTGCTTGCGGACCTGGTTCGGGAACTCGCCCATGGTGGAGCAGTCGTGCACATGGCTGCCCGCGTAGAGCACGCCCCGGTAGACCCGCAGCGCCTGCGTGGCGCCCTGGCAGGTGTCGCGCCAGCGCTGCCCGAACCCGTCCAGCTCCATGGCGAGGCGCCCGTCGAAGGAGTTGCCCCCCATGCCCTCGCCCGCGACGTACCAGCCGTCGGACGCCTGGTCCGTCACGATGTCCTTGATGACCGCGCTCGCCGGGACGAAACCGCCCGGATAGGTGTGGGTGAGCGCGCCGGACGCCACGTCCGTCACCGCGAGCGCGTGCGTCGCGTTACCCCCCACCGTGGTGAAGTCACCGCCGATCAGAACCGATTCGCCGTCCGGGGTGACCTTCAGAGCCCGCCCAGGGTCGTCCGCGTCCGGGTTCCACGCCGTCAGCGCGCCCGTCGGGGTCACCGCCCCGAAGAAGCGCCGCGCGCTCCCGTTGACCGTCTGGAAGTCACCTCCCGCGTACACCGTGCCGTCCGCCGCCACGTCCAGCGCCCGCACTGTCGCCGAGAAGTTCGGTGCGAACCCCGAACGGACCGTGCAGTTAGCGGTGTTGATCGCGACCAGACCGTTGGCGGCCGTGCCGCCCACCGCCTGGAAGTAACCGCCCGCGTACAGCGTCGACTTGTCGGGCGACAGCGCGAACGCCCGTACCGTGGCGGTTCCGCTGCTTCGGGTGAAGGAGAGCGAGCAGCCGGCCGGCGCCCCGGTCGCGGCGTTGAACGCCGAGAAGTTCACCGCCGCCGTCGAACCGGTCCCGCCCGCTGCCACCCCGGCGGGCCGGATCTGCGAGAAGGTGCCGCCCGCGTAGACGACCCCGTTCGCCTCCGCCAGCGCCCAGACGATGCCGTTGGTCTGGTAGGTGGACAGGTTGTCGGCGGTGAATCCGACCGGCGCGGTCAGCGACGCGGCCGGGGGAGCGCCCGCCGCCGAGGCGGAGAGCACCCCCGCCGCCAGCGCCAGGACCGTCGCGCACACGCCGCCCCGGCTCCGGC
>NZ_JBHWZJ010000450.1:0-5041 GCF_042728415.1 Streptomyces sp. NPDC060198
CTACGAGCAGGTCGTCGAGGACGTCGACGTGGATCTGGCACCCGACGAGATGCTGCTGCGGACGCTCTACGTGTCGGTCGATCCCTACCTCCAGGGCATCGCCCTGGACACCCCTCTGGGCGGCCACATGGGCGCCGACTCGGTGATGGAGGTGCTGGAGGCCGGGCCGCTCGCCGCCCACCGGCCGGGGGACCTGGTGCAGGGGTTCGGCGGCTGGCGGTCCCATCTCGTCAGCAACGGCACGGAAGCCCTCTGGCAGACCGGCACCTTCCCGATGGTCTTCCCCGCCTACCGGCGTCTCGACCCGGGCTGGTTCGACGAGTCGCTCCCGCTCGCGACGGCGCTCAGCTCGATGGGCGGCCCCGGCATGACCGCCTGGGGCACGCTGGCCCATTTCCTGGACACCGGTCCGGGCGACACCCTGGTGATCAGTGGGGCGTCCGGAGCCGTGGGCACGCTGGTCGGGCAGATGGCACGGCTGGCCGGCGCCCGCGTGGTCGGCACGACGTCCAGCCCGCAGAAGGCCGAGTACCTGACCGGGCTGGGGTTCGACGCGGTCGTCCTGTACCGCCAGGGCGACAGCGCCGCGAGTGTGCGCGACGCGCTGGAGTGGGCGGCGCCGGACGGCATCGACCGCTATTTCGACAATCTGGGCGGCGCGGTCACCGACGCGGTGTTCTCGCTGCTCAACGTCGGCAGCCGGGTGGCGGTGTGCTGGCAGTGGGCGACCCAGGTGGGCCGTGACGCGGTGGGGCCGAGGCTCCTGCCGTACATCATGTTCCCGCGGACGACCGTGCGCGGGATCTTCTCCCTGGAGTGGTTCACCGACACGAACTGGCGGGCCCTCCACGAGGAGCTGGGCGGCCGGATCCGGCGCGGGGAGATCGTCTGCGACCACACCCTCCACCACGGCTTCGACTCCATCCCCGCCGCCTACCGGAGCCTCTACCACGACCGGTCGTCCCACCTGGGCAAGGTGCTGGTGGAGCTGTGACCGCCCGGCCACTGCCGCCCCCCGCGTTCCCGTTCCCCCTTGTCTCTCCCGCCACCGGTCCGGCGCCGCGTCGGTCCGGTACAACCAGGAGGTCGTGTGTCCGCCGCAGCCACTGACAACGCCGGTCCCGAGCAGGCTCTGCCCCCGCTCCACCGCATGGAGTTCGGAGTTCCGGGTCCGCCCGAACGCGTCGAACTGTCCGACGGCTCACCGGCCTGGCTGGTGAGCCGGTACGCGGACGTCCGGCAGGTACTCGGCGACGCCCGGTTCGGACGTGCCGGGCTGTACGCACCGGACGGGCCGTCCCTGCCGGACGTGCCCGTGCTCGTGGACGACCCTGACCTGCTGTTCAATCAGGACGGGCCCGAACACCTGCGCCTTCGCCGCACCATGCACCGCGCTTTCACCCCGCGGGCCGTCGCCCGCTGGCAGCCCTGGATCGCGGCGATCGTGGAACAGCTCCTGGACGAGCTGGCCGGTCGCAAGGCCCCCGTGGACATCGTCGCCGAGTTCGCGCTGCCGTTGCCGGTGGCAGTCATCAGCAGGCTGATGGGGCTCGACGCCTCGGCGCGGGAGCGGATGCGCCACTGGAGCGAGTACGCGCTCTCGGACGGGTCCTGGCCCGCGGAGGAAGTCGGCGCGGCCATGGCCGAGTTCTCCGCGTTCGGCGCCGAACTGCTGGACCTGCGGCGCCGCGAGCCCGGGGACGACCTGGTGAGCGGCCTGGTACGCGCCGCCGACGAGGAGGGCGGCATCCCCGAGGCCCAGTTGGTGAGCCTGGTCTGCGGGCTGGTGGTCGGAGGCCATGACAGCACGATGACCATGCTGAGCAACTCGCTGTTCTACCTGCTCGGCGAGCGCCCGGAGAGCTGGCCGCGGCTCGCCGCCGGCGAGGAGGAGGCGGGGCGGGTGGCCGATCGGCTGCTGCACGGCATTCCGCTGGGCGACGACCGCGGCACGACTCGTCGCGCGCACGAGGACGCCGAGGTGGGGGGTGTGTTCATTCCGGCCGGCGCGGTGGTGGTGGCGGACTGCGGCATGGCCAACCGGGACCCGGCGGTCTTCTCGGCGCACTGGTCCGAGGACCTGTTCGCACCGCTGGAGACGCCCACCCTGTCGTTCGGGGCCGGGCCGCACTACTGCCTGGGCGCGTGGCTGGCCCGGACGGAGCTCCAGCTTGCCCTGCATCACCTGGCCGCCCGATTCCCGGGGCTCCGGCTGACGGAGCCGGCCTCGTCCGTCCAGTGGCGCCTGGGCTCCACCTCGCGCGGACCGGTGCGGCTCGGGGTGACCTGGTAGGCGGCGCCACGGCGGCGTCACGGCGGCGCTACGGGCGATCTCCGCGCGCCCGGGACAGACTGACGGGCATGACTCGGCGGCGCTGGTACTTCGACGGATGGATCGTGGCCATGGGTACGGCCTCGGGGACGCGGCTGGTGCTGGGCCACTGGCCGCGTTCCCCGTTCGGGGCGTTCAGCGATGTCATGATCGAACACCCCGGCGGTGAGCGTCGGTTGCTGGCTCCCACCAGCCGGGTGGCCGGCTTCGTCGCGGACACCTACACCTTCGACCGTGTCGACGTGGTGCCGGTGGACGTCCGCCGCGACGGGCCCCGCTGGTACGTCCGGGCCGGTCCGCTCGCCCTGGACCTCGTCACCGGCCCCCGGACCGCACTGGGCCTGCTGTTGCGGGCCGTGCCGGCACCGCTCGCGCGCAGCCACACCTGGGCCGCCGTGTGCGACGTACCGGCCCGTCTGCTGCCCGGTGTCCGTACGCTCGGCAGCGCGGGTCCGGGCCGGCGCGAATGGTACGGGGCGCGGGACCAGCACCGCGTCCTGTCGGCGAGCGCCTGCCTCGGGGGCACGGACCTCGGCGGGCTGGCGCCCGTCGACCCGCCGGTGACCTTCGGGTTCGGCTCGGCGCCCCGCGATCCGTCGGCCGTCCGGATCACGTCGACGGTGGAGACGGCCGAGGGAGCGCGGGAACCGTGAACGACGCGGGCCGGGCCGTGCCACGAAGGGCGGACCGGCCCACGCCCGGCGAGCGACACGGTGCTCCCGTGCGAGCCCTCGATGAACCGCTGGCACTGGCGCACGGAAAGGACAGAGTGCGGGCGTTCAGGGTCAAGTCGCCCCGGTCCCGGAGCCGTAGTGTCCCGGCATCACCCCTTTTCCACACCGGGCCCCCGCCCCGTGGGCCGACCGGCCCAGGCCGGAGCCCGGACGACAGGAGACGAACCATGTCCGAGTTCCCCGCCGCGCCGACCGCCCCCGTGCTGGAGCCGGCCGCCGCCGCCTTCGCCGAGGCGACCGCGAACCCGCCGTACCTCTTCGAACTCACCCCGGCCGACGGCCGCAAGGCGGTGGACGAGGTCCAGTCGGGCGACATCGAGAAGCCCGCGATCACCGAGGAGTGGATCACCGTCGAAGGCGGTCCCACGGGCTCGGTCAGGGCGCGGGTCGTCAAGCCCGCCGGGACCACCGGCACGCTCCCGGTCATCCTCTACATCCACGGCGCCGGCTGGGTGTTCGGCAACGCGCACACCCACGACCGGCTCGTCCGCGAGCTCGCGACCGGCGCGGGCGCGGCCGTCGTGTTCCCGGAGTACGACCTCTCCCCCGAGCACCGCTACCCGGTCGCCATCGAGCAGAACTACGCGGTCGCCCGCTGGGTGGTCACCGAGGGCGCCTCCAAGGGGCTGGACGGCAGCCGTGTCGCGGTGGCGGGTGACTCGGTGGGCGGCAACATGACGGCCGCCCTCACCCTGATGGCCAAGGAGCGGGGCGACGTACCGCTGGTCCAGCAGGTGCTGTTCTACCCCGTCACCGACGCGTCCTTCGACACCGCTTCGTACCACCAGTTCGCCGAGGGATACTTCCTCCGTCGCGACGGCATGCAGTGGTTCTGGGACCAGTACACGACCGACCCGGCCCAGCGTGCCGAGATCACCGCGTCGCCGCTGCGGGCCACCACCGAGCAGCTCACCGGCCTGCCGCCGGCGCTGGTCGTCACCGGCGAGGCCGACGTGCTGCGCGACGAGGGCGAGGCCTACGCCAACAAGCTGCGCGAGGCCGGTGTAGCGGTCACCGCGGTCCGCTACCAGGGCATCATCCACGACTTCGTGATGCTCGACGCGCTGCGCGGGACGCACGCCGCCGGGGCTGCCATCGAGCAGGCCGTCCGGACGCTCCGCGCCGCCCTGCACTCCGCCTGATTCCACAACCACGAACCCCGAAGACCCAAGGAGTTACCACCATGCCGACGTCCGGCAGTCCCACCGTCGTCCTGGTGCACGGCGCGTTCGCCGATGCCTCCAGCTTCGCCCGGCTCGTCCCGGAGCTGACGGAACGCGGGCTCGACGTGGTCGCCCCCGCGGTGCCCAACAGGAGCCTGACCGGTGACTCCGCGTACATCGCCTCCGTGGTGCGGGGGATCGCCGGTCCGGTGATCCTGGTCGGCCACTCCTACGGCGGGGCGGTCATCACCGTCGCGGGCGAGGAGGAGAACGTGAAGGGCCTGGTCTATCTGGCCGGGTACGCCCTGGAGGAGGGCGAGAGCCTGGGCGAGTTGCAGGGACGCTTCCCCGACTCCGACCTCGCTTCCGCGCTCGTGTACACGCCGTTCCCGGTCGAGGGTTCGGACGAACCGGGGACGGACGTCTCGGTGCTGCCCGAGAGGTTCCCGGCCGTCTTCGCCCACGACGTCGACCCCGCTCTCGCCCGGATCCTCGCGGTCTCCCAGCGCCCCCTGGCTGCTCGGGCCTTCACCGAGAACGCTCCTGCGGCAGCGTGGAAGACGAAGCCCTCCTGGGGTCTGGTGGCCGCGGCCGACCGCACCATCAACCCTGAGGTGGAGCGTTACGGTTACCGGCGCGCGGGCATGTCGACCGTGGAGGTCGACTCCTCGCACCTGGTGATGCTCTCCCACCCCGGGGAAGTCGCCGATCTCATCGAGAAGGCCGCTCTCAGCATCGGCTGACGCGGCGCCGGTGCCGACCGACCGCCTCGGCGAGCGGCGGACGGGTTTCCCTCGGACCCCGTCCGGTCC